>JBGTCB010000492.1:0-6933 GCA_041748995.1 Saprospiraceae bacterium
AACTAACCGCTGCTCTGCGACCCTGGACGATCGATTTTCATGTGGCCCAAAACGATGGTACAGTACATGGCACGGGATCACACGACAAGACCGGACGGCATTGTCAGGCTACTGATCCTGGTGGCAAACTCGATATTGCTACTGATGCAAGTCATTGGCTTCGTGACCAGGAGGGTGAACTCACCAAAGCATTCCGCCACATTTGTTGGGATGGCTGCATGTTTCCCAATGCGGTGATGCTGCGGCAACAGACCTGGAACGACATCCTGTCGACCATGATTCAGGTGCGTGAAAGACATGGCTGGTATGAATAACATGATTATTTAAGCGAAATGAGCACAAAAAATCAACTTAGAATTGGTATGATCGGTACCGGCTTTATGGCCCGGGCACATACCAATGCTTATAAAAGGGTAGGAGATTTTTTTCCGGAATTAAAATGGAGGCCACTATTGAAATCAGTATGCTCAAGGACTCCTGGTAAGGCAAAGGCATTTGCAGAGCAATGGGGATATGAAACTTTTACCACCGAATGGAGGGACCTTATTCTTCGGGATGATATCGACGCCATCGACATCTGTGCTCCAAATGATACCCATGCAGAAATCGCGATTGCAGCGGCAAAAGCCGGTAAAATGATCCTTTGTGAGAAACCATTGGCCCGAACTGTCGAAGAAGCTGAGCCTATGGTCGAGGCAGTTGAACAAAATGGAATTAAAAATACGGTCTGGTATAATTACCGGAGGGTGCCGGCCGTGACCCTGGCAAAACAAATCATTGATTCCGGAAAACTGGGAAAGATTTTCCATTACCGGGCTAACTTTCTCCAGGACTGGACCATTAATCCGGAACTTCCTCAGGGTGGCGAGGCACTTTGGAGACTGGATATAAACGCTGCCGGTTCTGGAGTGACGGGTGATCTGCTGGCCCATTGCATTGATACGGCTATGTGGTTAAACGGAGGTATCCGGGATGTTTCGGCGATGACCGAGACTTTCGTTAAAGAACGAAAACACCAACTGACCGGAAAAATCGAAAAAGTGGGTATTGATGATGCCTGCATCTTTCATTGTCATTTTGATAACGGATCCCTGGGAGTCTTTGAAGCTACCCGATATGCACGGGGCCAGAAAGCGCTTTATACTTTTGAGATCAATGGAGAACATGCCTCCATCAGCTGGGACCTGCATGACCAGAACCGGCTAGGCTATTTTGATCATGCGGATGATTCTATTGTTCGGGGTTGGCGATCTATCCATGTATCAGACAGTGATCAGCCCTATATCAAACGATGGTGGATTCCCGGAGTCTGCATCGGCTATGAGCACACTTTCGTGCACCATGTAGCCGACTTTCTCCATAGCCTGGAAACCGGTGAGCCCTGCTCCCCTACTTTCCGGGAAGCTTTGGAAACCCAAAAAG
The DNA here is from genome assembly GCA_041748995.1 of Saprospiraceae bacterium. GTDB lineage: Bacteria > Bacteroidota > Bacteroidia > Chitinophagales > Saprospiraceae > JABDMH01. The sequence goes on from JBGTCB010000492.1 coordinate 1,423, forward strand.
TCTGTCAGGCGGTGTTGGATTCAGCCGCTTCCAAAAGCTGGAAGGATACTGGTGTCGATTGGAAAATGTAGGGACAATTGTTGAACTGTTGAATTGTCGCACTGTTTAACTGTTTCTTCAGAAGAAAGGGGATAGACGATAATTTTACTCATACATCGCTAATTGGTGATTGGTTGGTGTCATGGATGACGGAATTTGGATCTGGAAGTCGGGATTCCTTCTACTCCATACATCTTCTCCAAATGAGCTCGGATTTTTCGATAACTGTTCCCCATTCGGTATAACTCCAATATCTGTATCTCCAATTCTGGGGTCAAGCATCGCTCCCATTTTGGAAGTAGAACCGGCTCAAAACTGCCGGATCGATCTCGTGGAGGATTTACATTCACCGTACCCAAGGATGTCTTTACCGATTTACTCGTATGCCCATTTCTTCGATTCCCGGGTTCTTCTTCCGATCCTAAATGTACTTCCAGTTCGGAGTCTAAGCCAACCTCCAATAGGTGCTTAATCAATCCCGTTAAAGCCCCTCTGGTCCCAGAAATCCATTCCCTCTCCTCTTAGTTTATTGTTTGCTTCTTCTTCGAAAATTCTTATAGTCGAATTCCATTGACTTTGATTTTGTTGGTCCTCTTTTCATATTGTCAAAGTTTTTAATTTGTTTTCACAATTTTTAACTTTGACACACTTTTTTGAATACTCTCAGATCGACTTCCGACTCCGGTCTTCTGACTTCGGTCTTCCGTCTTCGGTCTTCGGTCTTCTGACTTCCGACTCCGGTCTTCTGACTTCGGTCTTCCGTCTTCGGACTCCGGTCTTCGGTCTTCTGACTTCCGACTTCTGAGCGTTGTCACCCCTGCGAGGTGCGACACCGCGATACGGAATCCCGTCTCCTGACTTCGGTCTTCGGTCTTCCGTCTCCCGTCTCACTCTATCCCAACATGCCGCTCCTCCTCAATCGAAGATTCAATGGCCTCGATGATTTTTTGCGTCATGATGGCGTCATCCAGCGTCGATAAAGGTTGCTTACCTCTAACAATGCACTCTTCGATAAAGTACCGGTCGGCATTTAAAATGGTATAAGGATAAGCCGAATAGGTCTGAGAATGCACCTTCGCCGGAGTATTCTCCACCCAATCGCGGTAGCTGTACCGGGTAGCCCCTTTCGTCCCGATCACTTTGATCATCATGGTCCAGGGATCACCTGCGTGATCGTCGGCGGCAAAACTGGCACACCAGTGTACAAGGGCACCATTGTGCATTTGTAAAGTGGCCATTGCCAGATCTTCCTGTTTGATTTCTTTATAGTGGATCACCGACTTCATAGCGCTGACTTTCTTAGGGGCACCAGCCAGGTACAGGGAAATATAACCATGGTGGGTTAGAATCTGACGAATAACACCAGGAAAACGGGCAGCGACTTCTTCCGGATGTTGTATGTTATACATAACATAAATTGAAACAAGCTTGCCCAGTTTTCCACTATCGATTAATTCCTTCGCCCGCATGACACCCGGCTCATATATATAGTTGTGTCCAGGCATGCAAATGACGTTGGATTTGGTAGCACCGTTTCTCAGGTCCTCCATTTCCTGAACAGTCACAGCAACGGGTTTTTCGACATAGACATGTTTGCCGGCCTGCAGAGCCATCAGGGCATATTGATGATGCGCTTCGAGTGAAGTCAAAACAAACACCGCATCGATATCCGGATCTTCAATCAAGGCTGCAGCCGAATAGTACTTTTTACAATTGAACAAACGACATTTTTGATCAGCCAGATCGTCAGTGTTATTCCACAGTCCGGTCAGGTTTGCTTGCGGTATTTGTGTGATGGCTTCTGCATGCATTACCGAAATATCGCCAGCGCCTATGAATCCAATGTTGATTTTTTTCATAAAGTCTTCGTTAGATTAAAGATATCGATTGTTTCCTCCCGGGCAAATCAACGTGACTTTAAACGGCTATTACTCTACCTTTACATTAGCAATTGAGACAGGTAACGGGTTGATTATCCAATGTTTACGATGAATTTATCATTGTTGAGGGACAATTGTCCAAACATTTCTCACCTTATTTTAAAATTCTCCAGCCCATAACAACTAATGTTTCATAAATTTAATAGACTTCTGCAGGAAGAATTTAATACGCCCACCTCAATTTGACCGATATGAGGAACCTTCTTACCGGACTTATATTATTCACCGGCATTGTCGCCGTAAGCACGCAGACACATTACCGCTTTGATCACCTTGGTACGGATCAGGGTCTGATCGACACCTGGATTAGCGATATTTATCAGGACTCTGTGGGATTCATGTGGTTTGCTACCCAGCTGGGGATCTGCCGGTACGATGGACGGGAATTCAGCCAGTATCCTTTCAAACCGAAAGGTCACGACTCGCAAAACCCTAAGAAAGTCAAGGACATTGTTACGGATCTAAATGGCCATATGTGGGTCGGAACACCTGGTGGGCTTCATCTTTATGATCGGGTCAGGAATTCGTTTACTGCATTTGACACGGGGGATAGCATTGTAATACTCTCATTGTTTGGAGACAGACGGGGTAACCTCTGGGTTGGTACCATGTCGGATGGACTGTTTAGATTTGATGTGACGGAAAAACGTTTTGTCCCGTTTAATATAGAATTTAATCAGGATCTCCCCGGACAATCTGTGACCCAAATTAGGGAAGATGGTTTTGATAATCTTTGGTTCAGTTATCCGAATGGTTTGCATCGATATAGCTGGTCGGATGATTCATTGACCACTTTCCCATTCAGGCAAGATTTTAAAATGGGATTCAATGATGGAATAATCAAGTCGCTGTTCCGGGATAGCAAAGGATCTCTTTGGATCGGAACCTCCGATGGAGTCTGTGTTGCCGGTCCTTACCCGGATAAACCATACAAGTTCAGTACTGGTTCACAATTGGAAGTGAGAGCTATTGCTGAATCAAGAGATGGAACAATCTGGATCGCCGGAGATCATGGTCTGTATGCATCAAACAATTTAGCGCAAAATTCAGAGTCAGGAATAAGATTGGAGGTTGTAACCGGATTGGAAGATCAGGCTATCACGACGCTATACACGGACCCGGGAGGAGATCTCTGGATCGGAACCATGTTCGATGGTTTATACCATTGGTCGCCCCATCAGAAAGGATTTGAAAAATACGAATCAATACTTGGCAAAAACGTACGGGAACCTGGATTTATGGAGAAAGGAAATGGACAAATTTGGATTTCGGGGAGGGAACTGGTTTCTTTCGACCCGGTCGAAGATCAATTTCATTTGGATCCGGAATTCAGCGATATGTATGGCGCAAAGTTGGCCCAACATCCGGATGGCTGGATTTGGGTCGCCTCCTGGCTTGGATTGAAGAAATTTCATCCTGAGACCAAGGAGGTGGTCTATTACCGGCCGAATCCTGATAAACCGGGCAGTTTACCCGGTGTTTCTGCTCCAGCCATCCTGATTGACCGGAAAGGATCCGTTTGGGTTGGTGTCTGGGATGGTGGACTTTACCGTTACCTACCTGAAACCGGTCACTTTGCAGAGCATCCATTGATTAACCCCGTCGACGGTCAATCTTTCGATAACTTGATTCAATACATCACGGAAGATTATGCCGGGAATCTATGGATTGGTATGTATAAAAATGTTATCAAACTGAACCCGGATTATGCTCTTGATACATTCTATAGTATCGGCTCTATGAGCTTCCATGAAGACAGCGATCAGAACCTCTGGCTACCGACCTTTCAAGAGGGATTATGCCGTCTCGACCCGGCTACCGGCCAGACGCAGTGGTGGACCTCTGACCAGGGCCTCCCATGCAACAGTATCCGGAGTATTCTGGAAGATGACCTGGGAAGATTGTGGCTGGGTACAGGCAAGGGCCTATCCCGATTTGATCGTGAATCCGAAAAGTTTACAAATTACACTACCACCGACGGATTACCCGGTACGGTATTTTCAAAGGGTTGCATGAGAACCCGGACGGGAGAATTTTATTTTGGACTATCCAATGGTTTTATCCGTTTCCATCCCGACAGCCTCCGGGACAACCAGAACTTGCCGGAGATTGTCCTCACCGACTTTAAAATCGGTCATCAGAAGGTGCCTGTCGATGGCCGGCAGGAAGATACCTGGGAAGGTGACTCTCCCTTAAAAATGGATATTACCCAGGCCAGCGAAATCGAACTCAACTGGCAGCAAAATGATATATCGTTTACCTTTGCTGCCCTCAACTTTATTTCGCCGGAGAAGAATCAATACCGATACCGTCTGGAAAATTACGACGACAACTGGACAGAAACCAACCAGGAACGACCCTATGCCAATTATACCAACCTCGATCCCGGTCATTATACATTCCGGGTTACTGGTTCTAACAACGACGAAGTCTGGAATGATCAGGGTGCGACATTATCCATTTCGATTGTCCCCCCCTGGTGGTGGAATACCTGGAGTAAACTCTTTTATGTCCTGGCTTTCTTGTCTATTCTTTGGTTCATGCGTAGCTACGAAAGGAAACGCGAACAACTCCGGTATGCACTGGAAATAGAAAAAGTCAAGGGCGAAAAACTCGAGGAACTCAGCGAGCTGAAAACTCAATTTTTTACCAATGTCTCCCATGAATTCCGGACTCCCCTCACTCTAATCCTGGGTCCGCTCAGGGAATTAATAGAGCGAAATAAAAATAAAGACCTTGATCTTTTGAAAATGATTGAAAGTAATGGCCAACGACTGCTTCATCTTGTCAATCAATTGCTGGATCTTTCAAAAATCGACGCCAGTCACCTGCCTTTAAAGGTGAGTAAACAGGATCTGGTGACATTTATCCGGCAAATTTTTAATGTATTTACCTCTGCTGCCCATTCAAGAGATATTCAATATACTTTTACCACCGATCAGGAATTTATCCCGGTTTATTTTGACCAGGAAAAACTCGAAAAAAATTCTCATTAACCTGCTCAGCAACGCTTTTAAATTTACTCCGGAAGGGGAAGAAATTGCAGTGATCCTGAAAGGGGAGGATGAATATGTCCGGATTTCGATCGTTAATCATGGAATTGGGATCACCGAAGACCAGTTACCGAAAATATTTGATCGTTTTTATCAGGCAGATGGTGCTGCGCCCCAGGCTTTTGAGGGATCCGGAGTTGGGTTAGCCCTGACGAAAGAACTGGTTGAGCTTCATCACGGTACAATTAAGGTCTCTCATTCTGTTAGCGGAGGGACTTGCTTTACCGTACAACTTCCCCTCGGCAAAGGTCATCTGAAGGAAAATGAAATCATCGAATCCAGCCCGATCAATCTCGCACATACCACTTTAATTGGTAATCTTGGGGTTGTTCATTCTTCACGAAATTCATCGGCTTTCCTGGCAAAAGAATTGCCTTTGATCCTCATCATTGAAGACAACTCTGAGATGCGTACCTATCTTCGTCACGTTCTGGGTGGTCATTACCGGGTTGCGGAAGCCATCAAGGGAGACCAGGGCA
>JBGTCB010000493.1:0-6365 GCA_041748995.1 Saprospiraceae bacterium
CGCTCTATGAAAGCGTTGTCCGTAGCTCTGCCTTTTCCATCCATACTTAGTTTTGTGTTGTAAAGTTTTGAAACATAGTCAGTGAAGATGTTGCTAGTGTATTGGCTACCCTGATCCGTATTGATGATTTCTGGTGCACCAAGAATTTCGACAGCAAACTCAATCACGTCTTACCTGGACTCTGCAAGGCCCCAATGCTGAATCCGGATCCGGTCAAGATGAATCGAACTCCCCAGCTCAGGAATGCCTCCCAGTATCAGTACAGATTGCCATCGGTGTCGCGTTCGATGCCGATTGGTCCCCGGAGTTCCGACCCTACTACCTCCATATTTAACTGGGAGTAGGCGAGGTGGGATATAATTAGTGCAATAAAGAAAAGTAGGTTCTTTTTCATTTTCGTACGATTGTATGGTTAGTTAAATTTATTTCCTTGATCCATGTGCTCCGGAGTCGGATCCGTGGTTCTATACCTTAACAGTAGTATAACGGGAGATAAAGAAGTAACCCCGGGTTCTGCCTGTAAATCCGAATGGTTGCCAGAATCGCTTGAAGAAAGGACGGTGTAACAGTAAAGACTGGCAAGATAAGCGACGGTCAGCAGTAGTTTTCGGATTATCTTATTCATTGTTAGGATTTTATGATTGATAATTGAATTTAATGTGAATGATGACAAAGATGGTAATTTTTAGAGATGTATGGTATTCAAATTGTTGGAAAAAATTGATTTTAACATTATCGGTTAAATTCCGGAATTGCGCAACTTAAGAGTTTTTCACCGGTTTTCCAAGTTCCGAATTTAACCGAAGAGCATCAGAAGAGAGGGAAAACTGAAAAATGATTTCTCGTAAGTAATTCGTTGATAAGTCGTACACGTAGCCTGTTTCCTCTGCCACCCGGACAAGATCGGAAAGCTGACAACCTTTGTGAAGTACCCTGACTTTAGTGAGGATTTTCCCCGATTATGGGAAGGTACCGGGTCGTCACTGACTGAGGATCAACAAAGTTGGAAACGACGAGAACGGTTGACCTTTTACAAAAAAATGATGGGATAATATATAAGCGCAAGTCGGTTATTTCAACAGCCCCGGCCAGGCACTGTGATTAAGATCACAGACCTTAATGTGAATAGATATCACGAAGATAAACTTGTACTATACGATTTGACACAAAATTACTGATGAGAGCATCAATTCGTTTCTAACCTAATAATTAAGTAAATTCAGTCATCAAAATTTCCCAATGAAAATATTCCATCATTTATCGCTCTTCCTGATTAGCCTCTTATTGAATTTCCCACAAGTACAGAGTCAGGCGATGTCCTGGATTGCAGTTGATGGAAACAGATTGATTGACGATCAGAGAAATACCGTTATTTTTCGTGGGCTCAATGCAAGCGACCCGGACAAATTGGAAAAGAGTGGGCATTGGAATGCAGAATATTTTGAACAAATTAAAAGTTGGGGAGCGAACCTGGTTCGTTTTCCCATTCACCCAAGGGCCTGGCGGGAGAGGGGTAAAGATGCCTATTTGAAATTATTGGATGATGGTATAAAATTGGCTGTGGCCAATGGACTCTACGTCGTTCTTGATTGGCACAGCATTGGAAATTTGCGTTCCGAATTATTCCAGAGTGAAGGTTATATAACTACAAAGACCGAGACTTTTGAATTCTGGCGCACCATGGCTATCCGCTATGGCGATAATCCCACCGTGGCTTTTTTTGAATTTTTTAATGAACCCACGCTTGCTTCCGGACGATTTGGAATATGTTCATGGCAGGAATGGAGAGAAATTATGGAAGAGCTGATTGTGATTGTCCGGGCTAACGGAGCTAAAAATATACCGCTCATCGCCGGATTTAACTGGGCTTACGATTTAACGGAGATCAAGAATGATCCGGTCAGATTTCCCGGAGTAGCTTACGTAAGCCATCCCTATCCGCAAAAACGGCAAAAACCATGGGAAGAGCAATGGGAAAACGATTGGGGTTTTGTGAGTGACCAATATCCGGTCATCCTCACGGAAATTGGCTTTTGTGGTCCGAATGCCCGGGGTGCCCATATACCGGTGATCAGTGATCCGTCTTATGTGGAAATAATCAACAATTACTGTAAAAAGAAAGGTATCTGTTATGTGGTTTGGGTGTTTGATCCCAACTGGTCACCCATGCTCATTGAAGACTGGACCTTCAAACCGACAGAGGCAGGAGAGGTCTGGAAAGATGCCCTCAGACTTCGCTGAATCAGGATTATCAAATCCAATCGGGTAAATGCTCCAGGTTAAAGTTTGAGATAATGGAGTACACCCTTCTCTAATGAGATTTTTTTGTCATCTGCTAGGCAGACTTTCCCAAACGCAGGAAAAATAAAATCCCCTATCATCAAATAAACAGACGGAGGAGATTGCGACGGAAACAAACCAGAATCACACCGCCTCTACGAGCAGGATTTCTGAAACCATTTTACTCAAAGTAACCGAAGGATTATTTTCGTATTTGATGGTCGTGCTCCCATCAAAATCTTCTTTATGAAGTACTTCCAGAGTGAGCCCCAACTTGAGTTCCTTTTCGTTGAGGTATTGTAAAAACTCGCTGGAAGAGAAGGCCAGAGCAACCAGTACGACAGCATCACCTTTCTGGCATTGGCTAAGTCTTTTATAATCTCTTTCTGCCATATATCCGTCTTTATCCGGAATAGGAGATCCATGTGGGTCGGTTGAAGGATTGCCCAACAGGATGTCCATCCGGTCAAAAAACTCCCGGGACTGGATATGTTCAATTTGTTCTGCTATCTCATGTACTTCCTCCCATCCAAATCCCATCTTCTCTACCAGATACATTTCTGTTAGCCGGTGCTTACGAATCACCTTGGCAGCTTCCAGTTTACCTTTGTCCGTAAGAACCAAAGGCCGGTATTTTTCATAAATGATCAGACCTGACTGATGAAGTTTTTTGGCCATACTATTGGCAGTTGGAGTGCTGACCTGCAGAATTTCACTCAGATCAGACACGTTGATCTGATCTTTTTCATTTGCCAGCATATGCAGTGCCTTCAGGTAATTTTCGACTGTCGGTGTGGCCATAAAGGGAATTTCTGCTTTAAACCCGGATTATACATTAGATTATCTATTACCTGCCTACGCTGCAGCTTCGGCAGACAGGCAAGGTAAAACTGCTGCAAATACGGGCACATAAGCCCTTTTTGATTCTCACCATGATGGTGACCATGTCTGCGAGTCAAAAAGTGCTTGGAGCACCCTGACGGCATTCGCATCAGGGCCAGGCCCGTCTTTATTGCATTTTTACCTCTCACTACGTAAACCCAATGAATAATCCGGGTTAAAAGTATAAAAACTCTTTAAATTTTATTGTTAGATAAGTCTAACTTTAATATATTTGTATTTCTAAGTAAATTGTATGAGATTTCTTTATCTTGTTATTGCTTTGCTGGTCGTCAATACGGAGAGCCTGAGTCAGGTGTCTCAGATATCCGGTACTGTCTTTAGTGAGGATGGTCCATTGCCGTTTGCCCATCTCTTTCTGTCGGACACAGAGATAGGAACCTATAGCGATACCAATGGTCGATTTGAGATCCTGGATATTCCTCATGGTTCTTACCGGATGACTGTTTCGTTACTGGGCTTCCAGCAGAGACAGTATAATGTTCAGTTTGACCCGGATAACCCCGAGAAAACATTTGAGATAGAGCTTAAGGAAATGGCTTCCGGCCTGACGGAGGTCGTAGTCTCCGGTACAAAACGGCCGGTCAGACGTCTGGATAGCCCGGTTCCGGTAGAGGTATATGCCGCCAGCTATTTTAAGACAAACCCTGCTCCATCGGTTTTTGAGGCCCTGCAGAACGTCAATGGTGTAAGGCCTCAGATAAATTGTAATGTCTGTAATACCGGCGATATTCACATCAACGGATTGGAAGGACCATACACCATGGTCCTGATCGACGGTATGCCGATTGTAAGTGGCTTGTCTACCGTTTATGGTCTGACTGGAATTCCGCAGGCACTGATCGATCGCATAGAAGTGGTCAAAGGTCCGGCTTCCACACTGTATGGCTCGGAAGCAGTGGGTGGACTGATCAACGTTATTACAAAAAATCCCCTCGCAGCACCTTCCTTTTCCATGGACATCCTGACTACGGGTTGGGGTGAAATAAACACCGATATGGGTACCGTGTTAAAACTCCCTAAAGCACAGTCTCTTTTGGGAATCAATTATTTTAATTACCAGAATCCTCTTGATAAAAATGGCGATGGTTTTACCGATGTCACACTTCAGGACAGAATTTCTGTGTTTAATAAGTGGAATTTTATCAGGACAAAAGATCGTGTTTTTTCCCTGGCAGGCAGGTATGTTTACGAAGATCGTTGGGGTGGTGATATGAATTGGACACCGGCTCACCGGACTGGGGATGAGATTTATGGAGAAAGCATCTACACGAGTCGCTGGGAAGTTTTTGGTAATTATCAATTGCCGTTACCGGAATTTTTTCAACTGGAATTTAGCGCGAATGATCACCGGCAAAATTCTGCCTATGGAAATACTTTATTTCTCGCCCGGCAACAAATCGGATTTGCTCAATTAACCTGGCAAAAGGAAATCAGCAGGAAAAATCATTTGCTGACCGGACTGGCTTATCGATTCACCTATTATGATGATAATACCCCTGCTACAGCTGAGTTGTCTGATTTGAAAAACAGACCCTCCCGGATTCATCTTCCGGGTATTTTTATCCAGAACGAACACAAATTTTTACCACAATTAACCCTGCTGGCCGGCATGCGATATGATTACAATAGTATTCATGGCAGTATTTTTAGTCCCCGGCTAAATTTAAAATGGAATAACAAGGCAGAAAATGCGGTGGTCAGAATCAGCGCCGGTAACGGTTACCGTGTGGCTAATATATTTACGGAAGATCATGCTGCCCTCACCGGAGCCAGGCAAGTGGTTTTTGAAAGTGAATTACTCCCGGAGCGTTCCTGGAATACCAATATTAATCTGGTTAGAAAATTTTATACTGATAATAATGCATATTGGGGTCTGGATATCAGTGTGTTCTATACCCATTTTTCCAATCGCATTATTCCCGATTATGAAACTGACCCCAATAAGATTATTTATGATAATCTGGATGGATTTGCTGTTTCCAAGGGATTGACCATGAATCTGGATTTTGCTTTTGCAACCGGATTCCAGGGTAGAATTGGTGGTACCCTGATGGAGGTAAATATTACAGAATCGGACCGCACCTACCGTCAGTTGCTTACCGAGAGGTTCTCGGGAATATGGAGTTTTTCCTATTCCATACCTACCTTAAATGTACAACTCGACTACACAGGAAATCTATATAGTCCGATGCGTCTGCCCCTTCTTGGTCCACTGGATGACCGGCCTGAATATTCACCCTGGTACAGCCTGCAAAATATCCAGATGACCCGCACATTTAATCGCTGGGAGATTTATGGTGGGATCAAGAATCTATTGAATTTCACTCCACCTTCTAACAGTATTGCCCGGGCATTCGATCCCTTTGACCGAAATGTAACCTTCAGTGATGAGGGTCAGGTGATTCCTACCCCGGATAATCCGAATGCGCTGACCTTTGATCCGACCTATGTATTTGCTCCCAATCAGGGAATCCGGATGTTTTTAGGATTCAGATATACTCTCGAATAAGAGAATTTGCTAATTAAATAGGAACAGCAATTGTTCCATTAATTCTCCTGGTTTATTCCGAATTTCTTTTCTTGTTAGCTTACTCGACCTCCAAAACCAATCCCTTCAAATACTTGCCTTCCGGATGAAAAATACTGACCGGATGGTCGGGAGACTGCGATAATATGTGGAGGATACGGGCGTCCCGCTGACTTTCAATAGCCGCAGCAGTGATTGTATTCTGAAAAAGAACCAGATCGATGACCTGTGAACAGGAAAAGGTAAAAAGGATACCACCGGATTTCACTTTCGAAATAGCCATGGCATTAATGCGTTTGTAGGCTTGTACCGCATTGTGTGATTTATATTGACTCTTAGCAAATGCCGGAGGATCGACAATAATGATATCGTATTCATTATCCGGAATCTCCTGCAGCACTTTTTTAACATCACCGGTGATGCTTTGATGTTTCGACTTATCAATTTGATTTAAATCAAGATTAATTTCTAAAATATTAATTGCTTTGACGGACGCATCAACCGAGCAGACGAATGCGGCACTTTTGTTGAGCGCATAGATGCTGAATCCGCCGGTATACGAATAAAGATTTAATATTTTTTTTCCCTCCGCATAAGTACTTAGCAATTGCCGGTTATCTCTTTGATCGAGGAAAAAACCGGTTTTCTGTCCTTC
>JBGTCB010000494.1:0-3105 GCA_041748995.1 Saprospiraceae bacterium
TTCTGACCAGAATTCCGGCTGATCGAATAAAATGATTTCTGGTTAGCTACCGCCCAAATGACTCCCTCCCGGGGTTCACCGATACAATGTATGGCTTCTGCAATCGTATCCGATAATTTATGTGGGGTCTCATTGTTAGCTTCCAGGAGATAAATCCCTTCCAGTGTTCCTATCCAAAGGGTTCCCTGGGCATCCAAGTGCATGGATTTAACCATAGCATCATTATAAACGGTTTCTAAATTTTCTCGCAAAGGGAAATATTCTACTTCGTTTTCGCTCCTATCGAGACGATACAGCCCATTCACGTCACTAAACCAAAGCTTATTATCCCTATCTCCTACGATCCTGGTAATAGCTCCTTCCGGGATTTTTTTGTTGATTTCCTGATTGATCGGAATAAACTGCTTTCGCTCAATTTCAAACCGAAAGAGACCATGATAGATAGTCCCTATCCAAATATTTCCCTGGTTGTCTCCATACAAAGAAACTATGTACCATCCTTGAGGAAAAGTGTCGGGAAGATAATTTCGGAAATAATCATGATCCCGGTCATAAACATAAAAGTAACGACCTCCTACCCAAATTTCTCCGCTGGAGTCCACAGTAACACTGTTAATAGATCCGGGATTTTGCGAATTGTATTCTTCAGGGCCCCGGGGATATGATTTAAAGTTAAGCCCATCATACCGGATTACTCCGGTTTCGGTGGCCATCCACAGAAATCCCTGCTTGTCTTGTGCCAGGCTTGCTATGCGATGATAAGTCAAGCCCTGTTCGATTCCAATATGATTTAACTTTAAGTCCGATTGAGAACGTGCCGGAAAAGAAATTGTAAACAAGATCAGAAGAGTAGAAAGATAATGCATACCGGTTGATTTTGAGGAGCACTAAAAATATACCAGAATCTATGCTTCTTGAATTTATAACATCTATTTGACAGGTACAATATTTCCCAGGGAAACTTCAGGACAAATTAGTGGACTACAGTCTCATTTATGGAAACGACGCATTTTAGATTGCAGATAATCAGTGTTTTACGTGTCTCAATAGTTGGAAAATTATGTTTTCAGAAGAAGCATATTGGTGGGAGAATATCGTAGATTTTTAGGATCAAAAGATCGTAATTTACAATTCGCCTGGTAGGCAAGGGCACTCCGATTGAGATGGACGGCGATCGGCTTTCCCCTTTTAGCCTGGAACCAAAATGATCTCCGTCTATATTGCAGATTTGCCTTGATTGGAGATCCGCATAAAAATAAATATTGAATTTACCCAAACTGGCGATATCTCTATGTGTTGCACGCAGATGCTATCCAGGTCATTCCCGGATCTGTGAAATATCACGGATGATGTGGCAGTAGAAAAATCTTTTTCAAAGTAAAAAATCCTTCGGAGGAAATATTTTTCAGCGATCCGGGTACTATGACCTTTGCAAAAACTATTTCGAGTCTGCCCAAAGCCACTTCAAACCCTCGGGTAATAAAACACCGGGATGTTTGTCACTGTGCACCCCATCCGTCCATACCGTCTTGACCTGATATCGTGCACCGGGTTCATTGTTTTTATCCGCATTTTCATTGGCAAACTTCATGGCTGAAACCATTTGCTGATTGGCGAGAAACCAGTCACCCCAGCGGTTGCTTAAATCGTTCATTCCGTCCTGCAGATAGATACGGATGGGACGAATCGGTTCGCGGCGTATAAGTGCCGGATAGTCCTGACCTCCAAGTTTAACCGGGGTTTCATTAGGCCGGAAGCCAATGGAAACGTAACTGCCGATCCCACTGTACACCTTGCGAAATACATCGGGACGATACCAGGCCACGGTGAAAGCCGCAATAGCACCGCTGCTTGAACCACCAATAGCACGCTGATCGGGGTCAGCGGTCAAATTATATTGCTTACTGATCTCTGGCAGCATTTCTTCCACCAGAAATCGCGTATAACGATCGTCCATCGCGTCGTACTCCTGTGCACGGTTGTTGGGGTTCGACGAGCCTAAAGTATCCGGATAAACTTCCGAACGGTTGCCCGGTGTAATGAAAATACCAATCGTAACCGGCATATCACCCCTGGCAATCAGGTTTTCCATCACCTGCGGAACCCGAATTGAGCCTTTGGGATTCGTAGCCCGAAAGCCGTCCTGAAAGACCAGTACACTGGCCGGGCTGGATGCTTGGTATTGAGCCGGGATAAAAAGCCAATATTGACGTACAGTGCCTTCAATGATCTTGCTATGAAAATTAAAAGGACCCCTGAGCTCTCCTTTAGGTACACCTTCCTGAGGAAAGTGGTCTGGCGAAAGCTCCAGACCTGTTCGGATTTCCATCTGTCCGGAGAGGGGAAAAATCAATAAAAATAGAAGAGTTGTGATTAACAGGGTTTTCATAATTCTAAGTCTTTTTAAAAGGATTTTTTGAATATACAATGTACGATATTTGATATACGATGTATGATTCACTTTTCACTTTCCACTTTTCACTCTAATATTTCAACCCTTTCAGTAGTCGGTTTATAGTGTCCGCAAGCCGTTCTACTTTTGTTTCTTCCGTTTTGGCCGAATATATCCATTTGATGTAATTATTTTTCTCTTCGTCGGTCAGAGAATTGAAAAAATGCTGAGCTGCCGGTTCCTCCTGCAGGCAAAGAAGCATTTCCTCGGGTACTTCGGTTGGCTCGTTATCCAGATAGAGTATTACATGAATATAATCGCCTTCGCTCTTTTTTATAGTTTTTCTGATTTCTGCTTTTACAGGTAAGAATAGTTTACCTTCTCCGAAAGGCATAAGGTGGTATTTATTTATTTGGAAACCGTCAATGGTCCCTTTGACTTTTAGCCAGCCAAAAGGAGCACTTTTGTCTGGTGCCACCTGAGGTAAATCGGCATATGTCCAACCGCCTTTTCCCGCAATCTTTTTTAACAGAAATGTGTCATTAACCAATGGTTGCTCCATGTTCGCGTTCAAGTATTTTTTTAATATTGATCAGATCTTTGGTATTTGCTCTTTTCATCATTGTCGCCATAAATGGAGCAAACAATTTTTTAAAACCGGTTGGAATGCCTTTATTACGCAAAGTCATTTTTGTTGTCTGGTCGTCAATTGG
>JBGTCB010000495.1:0-2030 GCA_041748995.1 Saprospiraceae bacterium
AAGGATATTTCCACCGAGTATACTGCCCTTATGAGCAAGGTGATGAGTAATGGTAATGGCAGAATCAAATTTCCTATTAATGAACCTGCACAAGGATTGAAAAAATCTCAGATTGATGAATATCTTCAATTTTATGAAGGACCCGGAGTTCAGCATATTGCGCTCATGACCAGTAATATTATTCAGACCGTCAGAGATTTAAAAACTCGCGGAGTTGAATTTTTAACAGTACCCGATACATACTATGATAATCTGGCGAAAAGAGTGGGTAAAATTGACGAGAATATTGCCAGCCTTCGGGAACTAGGTATTTTGGTAGACCGCGATGAAGAAGGCTACCTCTTACAAATTTTTACCAAGACGGTTAATCCCAGACCAACCATGTTTTTTGAAATAATTCAGCGAAAGGGAGCGACTTCTTTTGGAAAAGGAAATTTTAAAGCTTTATTTGAAGCTATTGAACGCGAACAGGAACTGAGAGGTACATTATGATTGAATAATCATGATTGAACGCTGCGTATCAGCCGGAGAACGGTTGATTATCAGAGCGGAAACTCCATTTGGAAAAGACAAGCTGAGGATTTCAACAGATCTCAGAGTATGAAATCAAAACTTAAAGAATCAGGTATTGAATCGAATCCGGTTTTGGACCGGTTGCCCAGACATCTTCTTCAGTTTGTCAAGCCCCAGGATTATGAGCACTATACTGCCATAGATCAGGCAGTTTGGCGATATGTCATGCGTAAAAATGTTGACTATTTGCAGCACGTGGCCCATGACTCTTATCTCGACGGATTGAAACAGACCGGTATATCGGTTGATGAAATTCCCAGCATGTACGGGATGAACCGTATTCTACAGAAGATCGGTTGGGCAGCAGTAGCTGTAGATGGTCTGATTCCCACCGATGCATTTATGGAGTTTCAAGCCTACAATGTATTGGTCATTGCATCAGACATCCGGACACTCGAAGACCTTGAATATACTCCGGTGCCGGATATCATCCATGAGAGTGCCGGTCATGCACCGATTATTGCTAATCCTGAATATGCTGAGTTTCTACGTCGTCTGGGACAAATCGGTTGCCGGGCCATTTCTTCCGCTATAGATCTGAATCTCGAAAAAGCTGTAAGAAATCTGACTGAATTAAAAACTGCCGGAAAACCGGACCAGGAGGCTATTTTAATGGCAGAAAATGAAGTGATAGCTCTTCAGGAGCAACAACATTTATCCGAAATGACAGCCATTAGAAACCTGCATTGGTGGAGTGTGGAATATGGCCTTATTGGTCAGCCGGATCAATATAAAATTTATGGTGCCGGACTTTTATCCTCGATTGGAGAAAGCAAGTGGTGTATGTCAGACAAGGTAAAAAAAATACCCTATACCATCGATGCAGCCTGGCAGAATTTCGATTACACCAAACCCCAACCACAGCTTTTTGTGACTCCGGATTTTGCACATTTAAGCTATGTGATCGAAGAATTTGCTAATAAAATGGCATTAAGGAAAGGCGGAAAAGACGCCCTGGATAAGTTAATCGGTTCAGAGAGATTGGGAACCATCGAATTAAGTACTGGTATTCAAATTACAGGCATTTTTTCTGAAGTTATTCCCGATGAACGCGAGCAGATAGCTTATTTCAAGACCAGCGGCCCCACCGCTCTAGCCTACCGGGACAGGGAATTAATCGGCCATGGAGTGTTGAACTACCCTCAGGGTTTCGGAAGTCCGGTTGGGAAGTTAAAGGGCATCAATCTGGCGATCGAAGACATGTACCCCCGGGATCTCGAAGCGTATGATATTTATGAAGGTCGAAAGGTCCGGTTGGAATTTGATGGGCATATCGTTGTGGAGGGTGAAGTAATCACCGGTATACGGAATCTTCAGGGGAAAATATTACTCATTCGCTTTAGAAATTGTTTGGTAACCTGTCGTGATCATATTCTATTTACGCCAGATGACGGGCTTTTCAATATGGCGGTGGGAAAAGAGGTTGTCAGCGGATACGCCGGACCGGCTGATCTGAA
>JBGTCB010000496.1:0-3569 GCA_041748995.1 Saprospiraceae bacterium
GGTTTCGACCAGCTATTCTCGGACTTTTATTTACTGAGGGGCACCTCTATTAACCCCGTTCATGGTAAAAACAATTTTCTTTGAAAACTTATTTAATAATATGCTGCGCCATACTTCATTGATCGTCAGTCAGATAGCTACGGCTATCTTCCTTCCTCCAGCCTCGTCTGACTTGCATCTTATTAAATTTTTACTCATTCAGAGGTAAATAGAGGTGCCCTGAGATAAAATCAGACTTTAAATGTCAATTCTGAAACATCCCGCTGCATCGGTGGTTGTCCGGTCAGATGGCAGACATATTTTTCTTATATCAGGATTTACCGGTAAAAACTTTTGACAAATGTCTCTGATCCGGAATCCGGTGGGAAGTGAAATAACTCACTGATAAATAAATAATAAATGAAATAATAAATGCAGGAATAACCTCATGGACTTCTGACATACCCGGCAATTGAAACCGGATAACAAAACGCCAGAGAACATTGACCAGCATACCAACAATCATCGAAGCCAGAGCCCCGGCATCCGTACCCCATTTTAAATAAAGCCCACCAAAAATAGCCGGGAAAAAACTGGCAGCAAAAACAGCCCCGGAAAATGCTGTGAGTTCTACAATACCAGCCGGTGGATAGAGCGTAAAAATAAAGACAATGATCGAATAAAGCACCATAATAACCTTTGTATTCCGGATCATCTTTCTTTCGGAAAGTGGTTTGTAAACATGCCATATATCTTTGACAAAGGCGGTACCGGTAATGAGGATTACGGAAGCTAATGAAGACATACCGGCGGCAAAGAGTCCGGCTACACAAAGACCGCTAACCATTTTATTATCAAATTTATCCAGCATGAACCCGATCACCTCGTCCGTGTGATGGATCAGGTAAGCGGCTTCATCCGGACTGGCCATACCGTGTACCAGCGCACCCAGGCCCATGACGCTTACCAGAGAAATTCCCAGAAAAACCGGTGTCCAGATCATGGCAAATTTCATTCCCCTGGCATTGCTGATGGAATAAAAACGAATCAGGCAACGGGGTTCGGATATTTGTTTCATACCGACCGCCAAACCGATACCCAGAATATAAAAGAATGAAACCAGACTGCCAAAGGTTAAAAGGCCGTTACCAAGTGGTTGACCATCTTTTGACGGATGCTCTAAATTTGACAGCTTAAGGAATAACTCATCCACACCACCGACATAGATAAAGGGCAGTGTAAGCATAATGATCGCTACCGCAAACATCATAATACCTTGGACTGCGTCGGTCCAAAGCACACTAAACATACCACCCCATACCGAATAAAGAGTTGTCACAAAAATGATGAGGGCAGCACCCCAGAAATAAGGGATTTTCAGTACCGATTCAAAAATATGGGCACATCCCTTGGCAATGCCTGTCATATACCAAATCGTCGCAAATAAAATAATACCCGCACTCAGGATACGGACTAACCTGGAAAGCTCACTTTGGTAACGATACTCGAAATAATCGGGAATAGTGTAACAACCCAGTCTTTCTGTTTGGTTGCGCATCCGGGGCCCAAGTATTAACCAGGAAATGATGCAGAAAATTGTCCAAAAAAGCCCCACCCAGGCCCAGGACAAACCGTACTGAAAAGACATACCAGCCTGCCCGATGTAGGTATTGGTGCTTGCAAAAGTTGAAAAGAAAGCCAGCGAAATCACCCAGCCGGGAATTTGTCTTTTCGCTACAAAGTACTCCTCAACACCAGCATTTGCCCTTTTTTGAAAGTACCATCCGACATACAAACAGAATGCTAAATAAAGCAACAGGAATAAAAGAATAAATCCATAATCTGACCAATACTCCCTCATTCCTCATCACCAATTTTAATATCCATTTTGCTGACAACGAGTGCATTGGTGAAAATCAGTACTAAAATGCCGATATATGGAAATATGGTGAGAAAATCCATCAGGGAATTAATGTTTGATAATCAAATCCATTCACTTCAGATTAAAAATTAGCCGTTGACCTCTTAAAATAACTTTACCACCTCTTTTTTCGTCACTTTTCCCATTGCATTCCGGGGCAAATCATCGACCAGGGTATACATTCGGGGAATCTTATAGGAAGGTATATATTCCTTCAGCCATTGTTTTAATTCTTCCTGATTTAATTTTTCGCCATTTGTCACCACAGCGGCTCCAATGATTTCTCCCCATTCTGCATTTGGGATTCCCACGACAGCACAATCGCGAATTAAGGGGTGCTCCCGTAGTGCCTCTTCAATTTCCAGAGCCGATATTTTATATCCTCCGGACTTAATGATATCCACCGAATCCCGGCCCAGGATCTGGTAGTATCCTTTATTTATCCGGGCGATATCTCCCGTTTGAAACCAACCATCCGCAGTAAATGCAGCCTGAGTAGCCGTGGGATTGTTCCAATATTCAGCAAATACCATGGGTCCTTTAACCTGGATTTCTCCCGCCACTCCCGCAGTTAAAATGTTCTTTTCATTGTCCACCATGCGAATTTCAACGCCAGGCAGGGGTGTACCCACATGGCCGGGTCTTCGCTCACCGTGATAGGGATTGGAAAGAGCCATTCCAATCTCGGTCATCCCATATCGTTCCAGTAGTATATGACCACTAATGTTCTTCCACTGCTCCAGGACAGCTATCGGGAGTGCGGCAGATCCGGAGACCATCAGCCGAAAGCAACTAACCGCCATCGACCAATGCTCCCTTCTGTCGTCTGATTGTTGATGCCAGTGATCGATCAGCTTGTAGTAGACAGTAGGAACTGCCATGAAAACATTGATAGTACCTTCGGTCAACTTTTGCCAAACCAAAGGTGGGTCAAATCTCTCTATAAATTGAACGGTGGCACCAACCCAAAGAGCACAACAGACCACGTTGATAATTCCATGCACATGATGCAATGGCAAAACATTTAAGATGTGGTCCGATTCACCCCAATGCCAGGCATCCACCAGACACTGTATCTGATGACTGATCTTCTGATGCGTGAAAACGACGCCTTTTGGTTTATTGGTAGTGCCACTGGTATACAGGATCATCGCTCTCCGGAGAGGACTGATCCGTGGTAGAGTGATCCCAGAAGGCGCCTCTAATGGAGGTACAAGAACAGGAATATTCCCTAATTCCAGCATCCAGTCCGGACCAGGTTCGTGTTCCATAATTAACAAAGTCGGCCCGGCATCAGCCAATACATGGCGGATAGCCGCCGGTGGATGCTCGTTACAAAGGGGTACAGCAATACCACCGGCTCGCCAAATTCCCCATTGCACCACAACGTACAAAAAGGAAGGACGGATCAGGAAGGCAATACGCTCTTCATTCAGATCCTCCCGGCCTCTGAGCAGCCAGTCAGCAATACCTTCAGAATCCCGGAGAACCGTCGCATAGCTGTATTGCATGCCATCAGAAATGACCGCACATCTTTCCGAAAACAGACCGGCTTGTTCTATTAATGGAATCACACTTGCTAAAGTATCAATTTTATGCAGCACTTTATCACCTGCCAGGAGGCTGTTGAAAATCACTATTATTAGCCAGGTTTAAAAAAGAAGACCCC
>JBGTCB010000497.1:0-14325 GCA_041748995.1 Saprospiraceae bacterium
ACCAGCTATGAAGGTAAAGGCATAAACAAATATAAAACTTACCTCAATGGATTCGATAAGGACTGGTCGTCCTGGACCAGTGAAACTCTAAAAGAATATACAAATTTACCTCCCGGTGAATACACATTTAAAGTGGAATGCATGAATGTGCTTGGCAAAGAGGGTAAAACCGGAACTTATTTATTTGAAATACTTCCACCATGGTACAGAACCTGGTGGGCGTATTTATTTTATCTGTTGGCTTTGTGTTTTGGAGTGATTAAAGTTGATCGAATGCGCAAAAGGCACGTTTTAAAAATCGAACGCGAGCAGGCATAATTCAGAGAAGCCAAATTACGAGCCCAAGCAATTGAACTGCAAAATAAGGCTCTCCAGACAGAAAATGAAAGTAAATTAAAAGAGCTTGAACACTCCAAAGTAATTGAGCAAGCCTATATAGAATTGAAGGCAACTCAGGATCAACTCATCCATGCTGAAAAAATGTCGTCGCTCGGAGAGCTTACCGCCGGTATTGCACATGAAATTCAAAACCCGCTGAACTTTGTCAATAATTTTTCAGAAGTGAACAATGAGCTTATTGAAGAAATGAAAGAGGAAATGGATAAGGGGGATCTGGAAGAAGCCAAGGCCCTTGCGGATGACATCAAAAAAAACCTCGAAAGGATCCATCACCACGGTGGGCGGGCTGATGCTATTGTAAAAGGCATGCTGCAGCACAGCCGGCAAAGTACGGCAGAAAAGACAGCTACTGATATTAACAAACTGGCTGATGAGTATTTGCGCCTGGCTTACCATGGACTGCGGGCAAAGGATAAATCTTTTAATGTGACATTAAACACTGATTTTGATCCGACTCTGACACCCTTAATGGTGATTCCTCAGGATATCGGCAGAGTAATCCTGAACCTTATCACTAATGCATTTTATGCCTGCGCTGAGCGTAGCCGAGGCGCAGCACACGATAAGAAAATCAGTAATGGAAAAGACTATCAGCCTACCGTGACGATGAGTACGAAAAAGATGGAAGATCATATCCTTATTGCAGTGGAAGACAATGGCAATGGTATTCCACAGCAAGTATTAGACAAGATTTTTCAACCCTTTTTTACGACTAAGCCGACTGGTCAGGGAACCGGCCTGGGTTTGTCCTTAAGCTACGATATTATAAAAGCACACGAGGGAAAACTGGAAGTGGAAACCGAGGAAGGTACACATACAGTTTTCAGAATTATTTTACCAAATAATAAATGAGCACATGAAATTAATGGTTGTCGACGACGAAAAAGATGTTAAATTTCTATTCCTGCAACAATTCAGAAAGAGATCCGCAAAGAAGAGTTTCACTTTGTATTTGCATTCTCGGGAGAAGAGGCTTTGGAAAAGCTCAAGGCAATGGAACAGGACTCCATTTTAATCCTGAGCGATATCAATATGCCCGGCATGAGTGGGCTCGATCTGCTGGAAGAAATCAAAAAAATTACTTGTCGCCGCCTCCCGTAGTAATCACCGCTTCCGGGGACGAAGAAAATTACAACACCGCCAAACGATTGGGAGCGGACGACTTTCTGACCAAACCCCTCGATTTTACATTAATTAGCGGCTCTAATCCTTTCAATAATCTTTTGAAATATTAACAATGGTTCTGAATTCGATAAATGAATTTCGGTGGTAGTAAAAAATATCATAACATCTCGTATGCTTAAGGTGTAGTGCTTTCCATAAAATCCTTTTTATTCGATTTTTAATGCTTCAAATTGTTGTACTTTAAAACCAGTTATCAGCTCGCCCTCAAGGAGAAAATTGAAATACTCCCCATCGGTTTCATCAAAAAAAGTACTATCTGTTTCAGGAAGCAAGAAAATGGGTACATCTAAAAAATTAGCTGAAAGTTCTAAGCCTGTATTCTTAATGCTAATATTCGCATCACCCATTTGCGGAATATTATACTTACCCGTATATCGTTGGAGTTGGCTAGCTGATTGTTCCTTCACAATTCGTGTTTTAGGCTCTACTCCGGCTAAATTATATTCTTGAGCTATACTTAGCATTATTTCCTGAATGATACTACCGTTATCGGAATCAACCATGATCACAACGGCAACAGGAGTTTCTTTCCAGGCCACAAGATTGGCACGGAATCCTTCATCAGCACCACCATGGCCAAAGGTATGTTCAGTGATGCCGGGCCGAGACCATGATCGTTCATACCCGGTGTCAACATTGCTTTGACTGTTTCCTTTTTCAACAATCCATCCTCTTGCTTTTGCCATATCTGCTGAATTTCTTTCGCCCATAAAATTAGTTGCGAAGGAGTAGTCCAAAGTCCGGCAGCAGCCATCTCCGGATAAATGGGCCATTTCCCTTCCACTTCATTGCCATTAGCCCGGTAGCCTGTTGCAGCTATGCTATGATACTTTTCGGGAAGTGGATTTTCGAAGGTACTAATCTTCATACCCAAAGGATTTAAAACATTTACCTGCATGATCCTTGGAAAAGACTCTTGCTCAAGATCAGTCATCATAAGCTGCAAGATTGTATAACCTCCACCAGAGTACATCCAGCTTTCACCAGGCTCTTTGTATACGCGAACAGAATCCGTATTACCTTGTCCATCCAGTACTTCAATGACACCTGGTATAGTATCTCCTTTATCATATCCCGGAAAACCCCAAACTGTCAAACCAGCGGTATGATTTAATATTCTTCGGGTAGTAACTTTTTCATTAACTGTACATTCATTCTCCAGCACCTTCCAACTGGATAGGTAATTGTTGACATTGGAATCCAAATTTATTACCCCCTTCTCCGCAAGCTGGTGAGCTCTAAACGCAGCGACTGGCTTACTAATAGAGCCCGCTAGAAACATTGTTTCAGAAGTCACCTCACGGTTTTCTGAACTATCGGCAATACCAAAGCCTTTTGCCCATTCAATTTCACCATTGTTGATAACTGCAATACTCACCCCCGGGATACCAAGTTCTCGTAATCGTTCTTCAATATTGTAATTGGGTATGCTGTCTCCCTGAATCTGTAAATTGGGCTGAAGTCCATTTTCAATTCTGACAATCCTTTCCTGCAATAATTTTTGATCATTTTCTGATGAAGGTGAACAACTGATAAGAAGAAACAAAATGAGACAGAAATAAATCGAACCCATAGTTCCTTAGTATTCAATATGTTTCATTCTGTGTTTTACTTCTAATGGTACGGTGTCATGGGGATGACTAATCTCCTATCAGTATAAGCGATTTTTTACGATCCACAAACCTTCAAAACCTCTGGAATCCGCATGCACAATAGTATTTGTTAGTAGCATAACTTTTAAACCATCACTGTATATTTGTATTTGGAAACATCACCTTTTCCGGATTTTTCTTTAGTTCAACCATCACGACTTCAAATAGTTTCTTCCTAACTCTGCCTGAATTTTTTGGTTCAACCAGGTATCGCACTATCACTTCTATCCACGTATTTTCATGAGCTTTTAAAATAACAGAAGGATATTCATTTACATCCAGTTCATCTACAAGAGTGTCTTTCAAGATTATCTTAAAGCGCTTTACCCGTCTAACCATTGCTTCACCAATTTCTGCTTCAACAACACGTTTTATGGTATCGCTGGTAAATTTGAAATCGCTTTCATATCTTATGAATAAATTTAGTTCGTTCCAGATGAAAGGGAATAAAGGCCATGAGTAATTATATATAAATTCACTGAATACTTTTGAGTTGGTAAATCTTATAATGCGTCCACTTGGATGGTCGCCAGATAGATAATCGCCATTAAATTCCCATAGGGTTGTATCTATGTAACTTACATTGATTATATCACCATAGACGTTTCCTATTCGTATGCGGTCACCAACTTCGTAAGGCTTGCGGATAAGAATATACAGCCATCCAAAAAAACTGGTGATAGGATTTTGCAACGCAAAACCAAGTACAAGTGATACAATGCCAAATGACAGCATAGCGGCATACCAGTTAGCAAACAGCATTGAAAGGATAATGCCGAGTATGAGGAGGCTCGCAAACAAGTCGGCAATACGGTTGAAATTAAATACGGTAGTTTTATCCTCTATTTTGCGGTTCAATATTTTTTTCAGAAGCCTTGTTGCCAACAATACTAAAGAAATCAACATCACGGCAAGCACAATTTTTTGTGCCAGCGGAATATAAATGCTGGAAATGGGCAAACGCTTCCATCCTAAAAGAAAATAAAGGGTACCGCAGATCAAAAATATGATCGTGCTTATTCCCAATAAGGGAGCTTCCTCCTTTAAATCAACAGCGCTTTCCTTTTGTACAGAGATTGAGGTTTCGTTCAAGGCTCTTTGTACCTTCTCATCTTTTTTTATGTCTTCTAATTCCTTATCCTCTATAGGTTCTGAAGTTTCCATATATGATTATAGTTTAGTGGATGTATTAATAAATTAATTACCTATTTTAAAAACCATCTTTCTAATCCTTATCGGGTGATTGTTCCGAATTTTTATTTCTGTTTTTGATGTATAACTCTTGCACCAACACTATAATTATAAGTGTTACTGGCGTAGCCAAAACCAGTCCCCAGGCGCCGGTCAAAGCACCCATGAATAACTGCGCTATTAAAATAAGTGCAGGTGGCATGTTGATTAATTTTTTTTGAATAGCTGTGGTGATAAAATTACTTTCTATAAACTGTATCGAGATATAGAGACCTACAACCAATAGTGCAGTTTGAGGGCTTTGCAAAAGGGCTACTAACACTGCAGGTATTAGAGCAATTAAGGGCCCAAAATTTGGAACAAAGCTAATAAGTCCGGCCACCAGTGCTAACACAAGCCAAAGCGGCATTCCTATAATAGCCAGGCCGATTGCTGTTAGTATGAAAACAATCAACATTGAAAACAATTTGCCTTTCAGCCATTTGCGGAGTTGCTCCCCTAATGTATCCAATACCTGTCGTGCTTTTTGCTGCCCTTGCAGAGGTATAATTTGAACAAAGCCTTTGATATAGGTTTGGGGGGAGATCGTGAAAAATATTCCTATAAATAATACCGCATACAAATCACCAAGTACACCAAACGTTGATTGAAAAAATTCCCGCAAAAATACCTGGGCTTTTCCCATTGAATTTTCGGAAAATACTTTGTTCAAAATCTTTTCTCCAATACTGCTATCGTTCATCCAGGCTTTTGCCTTGTCAATTGTTTTAGGAAGAGTATCAATTAATTCCACTATTTGCGCCTGTACTTTTGCTCCAATCAGCCAGAATAATGCGGCCATTATCAACAGTGTACTGATAACGGAAATAGCAACACAAATACCCTCCTTCCATTTTGTTTTACGTTGAATTTTGGAACTTAAGGCTGTGAAAAAAATAGCGATAAGGCTGCCTGCTAACAGCAATAAAAGAACATTGAAAGTTGAATTGATAAGCAACAACATTGTTATCATGAAGGCAAAAATGGCAGCGGTTGTCCATACCCTTTTTTGAAAGTTCAAATCGTTTGATGAAGTACTAGGGGGGTCACTCTGTTGTTGCATGGTCAAATTATTTAGCGGTCATGATAGTTTTCAATATTTGACAGTTAGTAGTTTAGAGGTTACTTCAAAATCAAAAATCAAAGGAATGTCTGCGTCTGCATATTCCGATCTTATGAGCATTTATCTCGTCCGTAGTGGACGCAAACATGATGGCTCGAATGACTCTATCTATTTTACTGTCCTCACCGAATCTTCGAATTGGCGGAGGTCGCTCTCGTTTAATCTATGCCTCACCGAATCTACGACTATCGTCGAACGAACCATTCATTCTATAGGATACATCAATGCATACATTCTCTTATAATAATCCAAGATAACATTCTGGTTTAATTATATCAACGCTTTCTATTTGATAAGGGAGTAATCGTTGCATATAGCCAGTAGAATGTATAATCTGGTCACTGCTCTAATTGAAAAAATTTCTGAAATCGGAACTCGGAGCCATGGGAAGATCTACAAGGGTGGGTAATGATTCATAAGTGCTTCCCTGCTTGTCTTTACTGATCCTTCCATGTATTTTATTAGCACGACAATATTCAAGGGACATCCGTATTGTCCTCAGATAACTGGCTATCTGTTTACTGTAACTTTTCATGATCATTCACGATTGATAGTCCTCAAGCTGCTTTAATTTATCCATACTACTCATTTCATTTTATCGCATCAAATGGAAGCCTGTATCTCTATATTTTAACTATCCCAGCTCAATTATGAAGTCATGATTGAAACAGATTGACTGACTTCGTGCTACTGAGTCTGGGCGCTTTGTCGAGGTCGATAACAAAACGTTGAGTCATGAAAGTTTGCAAATCAGACCTGTCTGATACAGTGCGTATTATAGCAAGTTCTTCTTATAACCTTATCTCAACATTCTTAAAAGTAGTCTCCTTACAGTTCTCTATCTTTTCAATAATTGCTATATCACCTGTTGTTTCCAAAATTATCATCTCGATGCCCTCCAGTGTAGAAATGCCTTTCTGTCGGGCTGCACTATAGATTTCCTCTACGGTTATTCTTTCCTTTTTCATAACCTGATGCAAAAAGGTGCCCTTGTAAAAGATTAATGATGGCATGCTGGTTATTAAGGTTTTAACTGTTTTCACCCTAACAGACAACCACGTGAATAAGAACTGAAATCCAATAAATGATAGAATGGCAGTTACACCATTGGCAAGCGGTATGTTTTGATTGAGAGCAACACCAGCGAGAATTGATCCTAAGGCAATAGTAACCACAAAATCAAATGCATTCATCTTAGCTAAGGTCCTTTTACCGGAAACCCTTAATATAAACACCATTGAGAAGTAGGCTGGTGGGGTTACGCAAATGATCCTCAGTATGCTTTCCCAACTGTCAAACCAAATATTTTCCATTCGTTATTTTAGATTAATTGACTATAAAACTTAAGAAATTTCTGCACTACATATTACGATCTTATAGCATTATCGTCCATAGTGGACGTAGACATTCTAGCGTAGGCGCTAATGCTCCGTTTTAGCCGCTGGCATTCATTAATTAAATTCCTAATGTCATCAAGTGTTTTACCTTGTGGTAAGTCAAGGACGCTTTTATACATTCTTTCAATTCAATAACGGGAATCTTTTGGTTTAACGGAAAAACAATTGCCCGATTTCCTTCGTATTCGAATTTACTGTCAAATACCATCCTAAATGTATCTACCAATCGACTTGTACATTGGAAGTACATTGCATAGTGGTTAGGGGCTTTTTCCTTCCAGTCCATGCGCAAAGTACTTCCGTTGTTAGTCACAAAACTGGGTTCACCCCATTTCAATGTTATTTCCATTTCGTCAATACCTTCTGTTTCTTCCGCTGTCTCTATCACCAATTCTTTTAAGAATTGCATTTTATCCCGAACTGAATCAGGATAGTTCGCGAAAATCTCATTGACCGCAGGGTTTGTCTTCAGCACTAACTTTCCCATAATCTATTCTTTTACAGCCACATAAAAATCCACTTCTGCATCAGAAGGATTTTGGGCTTTTCTCCAAAGGCTTCAAAATCTGCCGTAAACATCACGGGTGGAAGCCTATAGCCCTCCATTATTGAATAGCCCTTTCCTTCCTCTGTCACAATGGAAATTCCCGACTGTTCCAAAGTGCGAATACCACGAAACATAGTTCTAACACTTACATTGTGTTCATCAGCCAAATAAATTGATGTCACAATCCTCTTTGATTGCAATTGAGTTAAAATATTTGTTAATCTTGCAAGTCTTGGTTTATCTTCTGCCATTTCGGGCTTTTATGCTAAGTCAAAGGAAAGTCTGTGTCTATCCTTATCAAAATCAAATAAATATCTCCCTCCGAAATGGACCCTTTGATTCCATATTCGCCGGGCCTACAGGGTAATGCCTACAACCTCGATGATCCAAGATAGCATTCTGGGTTAATTTTATCCAATTACTGCCCTTATCAAATAAAAAATTAGTACCGAGGATTGACATCCTCTCGCAGCCTACTGATGAGACGACAGTTTTGTCAAAGAATCGATTGGATCAGTGAAGTCTGCACTTCACAAAATAGCCCTCACAATAATACCCACTGATTTCCTGAATTCAGCGGCCCTTGATATTGAGAGGATAAGCTCAGCATTATGATCCACGAAGAACTTCCATCACTCAGGTCACACATCCAAGCCACAGGTGACTGAACTTCTTCCAGACAATAAGATGTATTCTGTCTCATGTCGAGAGCCACAATGCAGCCAATTTCCAGACCCCTTTTATATACATACCTCGACATGCCTCGAAGAAAAACAGAGCCAGTTCTTCATTGCAATGCCCTCTAATCAACTTGTTGTTGAATTCCAAAAAATCCAATGTACTCTCAAAACCAGTCCGGTACCCACTTTAGTCATATCTCCCCAGACTGTAGAGATTAACCCGGAGCCACGTATCGTTAAAACCAATAGAAACTTTCAATAAAAATCTCCTCCTCCGTTTGTTAATGATTCCTCATATTTACCTAAATTGTAGAAATAAGGCTTTGACCTTGAGTAAATGTGTCTGTAGTTTTCAATGTATAAGTGTATTTTAATAACCTCCCGAACCATTGGTAATATAAAACGTGGCATTGTAAAATAATCCGTTAACTTTCAAAACTACTGGTGTTATGAAATCCTACCTTAATATTTCGCTGATTGTTTTTTCAGGACCCCTGGTTCTTGCCCAAGAACTGGATGTAGATGGGCATGCCAGAGTTACCGGGATGAATCAGGTCAATACCGCCGACAGTGTAGTTGTTTGGCTTGAGGATGGCACTATGGCTTACCGTGATGTTTCATCCCTGATTGAATTATCTGTCTCATTGACCGGTGATACACTGTACCTTGGCAATAAATGGGTAATTGTACCCGGTGTCAGTGTCGCCAATTTTCCGCCGGCTTCACCGGAACCTTCCAGTATTATTATAACTGAGATTATGATCAATCCAGGTGCTGTTGAAGATGTGGACGGCGAATGGTTTGAAGTATATAATACGACCCTGGATCCCATTGACATGAATGGCATGACGATTTCAGATCTAGATGGGGAATCCCATACGATTAATCATGGTGGTCCACTTGTCATCTATCCGGGTGAGTATTTAATTTTGGGACGTAGTTTAGATATTATTGCGAATGGCGGAGTATCCGTGGATTACGCGTATGCAGGGTTCACCTTAGCAAACATAGAAGATGAAGTGCAATTGTATTTGGGAGCAATCTTAATCGATGCAGTTGCTTATGCGTCAGGCTTTCCCATTTCAGCAGGCGCAAGTATGAATTTGGATCCGGATCACCTAAATGCTACTGATAATGATAGTGCCGCCTTTTGGTGTTTGAGCCAATCACCCTTTGGAGCTGGTGACCTTGGGACTCCGGGTACAACCAATGATGATTGCCCATAAGATCTTTATTATGGTAGGTGGTATGGTTTGCAATCCCTGATCCATCCCATTAAATCTATTTATTTGGACCCGTTTATAGCCGAACAATATTGTTTTGCTGCTCTAAAGTTCTCCCTTAAGGAGCTTTGAAATATCCAATAACCCTTTATTGTGCGTCCCTTTCAATTAACTAAAATGAATTGCCACTGATTGTCACTGCTTATGTGTCAAACGAGTTTAAGAGAGCCACTGTTTGGTTTACAATAATAAGACCCACCAATGTCTAGTCCAACAGTACCAAAGAATTAGGGTCAATTCTCCAACTTCTTATTAGCATCCATATGTACTTCAAAAACATGGTCGGTCTGAAGAGAGTCGTAAATAAAATTAGCAAAAGAGTCGAAAGCCTTCATTGGTGGTCCAATCTCTGGTTAAAGCCTTGCCACCAACAACAACCAGCTAATCACCACTACTGTTAATTTCTGTATTATAGGCCTTACCGAATCAATATTTCCAAAGAATTTTGTCCCACCCGGTCACTAGTGCCTGATCCAAAATAATTCGACCCACAAATATTCACTATCCCCAAATCAAAAGATCTTCAATGGTAATTTTCTACAGGTCATATCCCCCACTCGACCCCTATGCATGCACTACTTCTATTTTGGTATTGACCGAATACACCATTCTCCTTTCCATAAAAAATATCACTTCCCAAAGTCAGTATTAAATTACTTAATATATTATAGCTAGCTTTAGTCCTTATCATACCATCTCCAACATTTAAATTTTGAATAAACATCAATTCAATATTTAAATCATTATTAATAAAATTCTGAGTCGCAAAAAATGAGAAATTAACTTCGCTCCTATTGCGATTATGCACATCTACATCTTTTGTGAGAATATCATTGAATATTTGAAAGCTAAACATCGTGTTATTAAATTGCCAGTCAAGTCCTGCTGCAATCAAAAATTGATCACTTTCAATAATTCCATCCGTATCATCGAATGAAGATGCAATAAACTTTCTGTCAATATTATAGGCAAACTCACCTCTTAATGTAACAGGCCCAAATGCATTATTTAAGGTTGATCCAATTGTATGCATCCTCCTACATTGAGGTTGCATGGATATGCTGACAATGCCATCTGGATTGAAATTTTCCGTACGAACAATAACAGGCAAATTATCATAATGATAAAGATAGTTCAATGTAAGACCCCATCCTCCAATGAAGGAAGATACTTTAGTTCCAATATCTGAATCATGGATCATATGATCTGGTTTATCAATCTGAAGTACATCAAACTGAAGGCCCTCTGAGGGTTGAGGGAAAAGTGCTATTGGAAAATATGGTGTATCAAAATCAGGTATAAGAGAATAGCTCAGATCTGGGACCCACAGTAACTCCATATTTATCTTTTTGATATAAAAATCTGTTTTAACTGCCCAGAGTGGTATTCGAGAATCTTCGGACTTCTCAAGCATAAATTCTCTAAAATATTGAGGATTAACTACATCAAGTAACTTAATCCCGTCAGTTTCGCCCCATACAATCTGCTGTTTTCCAAATCTAAAGTTCGTTCGCTTTCCTACCGCCAAATCAAAATAAAACTCACGCAACTCCACTTCAAAGCGATTGCCTATGAATAATCTTCTTGAACCTTTAGAAATGGCATCCTGATCTGGTCTTCCTGGCTCAAGATTATCGCGTAGTTCTCCGTAAAATCTACCAATTCCAGTAAATCGAAAATTTTTATGAAAATTTACTTTTACTTCTGGCTTCAAAGAAAACTTCACCATCTGAAAATCACTCTCACCAAACTCATATGCGGTGACCAAGTCTGACACCATTCGGGTAGTAGTATATTCTTTCCATTTGGACCTAAAGTCGTTCTCATTTACGGCATCACTTTCTTGCGTAAACAACTTTACACTAGAAGTTGCAAGTATCACAAGACTCAAGATGAATGTTTGAATTTTCATAACCTTTTACAATCCTCTAATAAGTTTTTGTTCGGTAAACATCCCTTCTTCAATAGGTGTCTGGTAATCCGTATTACTAAATATAAAATTGGTTTGGTGTCCAGTCTTATGATTTATAACTCTAAACTGATGAGGGGTCCATATATTCTGAATTTTCTGAATATCAATAATATCAACAGTCTTTAACCTATTGCTACCAATATCCCAAAATTCACCTTTTCGCACTATCCATAAAGATGCATCTACCCATGCTTGTGTTTTACTATATCCTAATTCCTTAGCAATCTTGTCATTTTTTGGAAATGATTCTACTACATAACACTTATGACCATCAATATTTTCAACTCCAATTGTTTTATGAAAATAGTCTTCATCACTAATTTTTGGTCCAAGTTTAATATCTTCATAAGTTAGATCTGTCCCAAGAAAGTAATCTCCACGATTTGATGCTGATATCCGTCTCGTCTTTCTTACTGCTGGCAAGTATAGCCATTGGTCGTCGTCTCTATCTACTTCGGGGTAATCATAGATCAAAAAAGATGTTCCTGCTATATTGCTAGGTGAGGTATAGAAAACTGCCTGCCTGCGCTCATCACCATAGTTTTTACGATACACTCTTGTTTCCTGTGTTCTTGATTTACCACTTTTAGAGATTAACTCAAGTGTAACATTCTGGATTAAAAAATCACCATCATTTCTGGCTTGAGTGTTCTGAACAATAATATTGGCATCTGGCAACTCCTGTGCAATAATAGTTTGAAACATGACAAAGTATATTGCCATAATTGATATTTTTTTCATAATAGAATCTTTTATAATTAAAATTAACTAGGTTTGATTATGCTACTTTCTCAATTAAGAAATTCTTCTTTTCTAAGGTAACGGGGTTGGGCTGAAGAAATTTAGGCTGAAATAATTTTATCAGAACGGGTAACAATGTAAGACTGGCAATAAAACTTACAGATACCATCGTCATAACGAGTAAGCCAAAAGTTGCCCACGGCGGTACAGTACTGACCATATTAGTTCCAAATCCAAGAGCCAATGTTAAGAGGTTAAAGAGTAATGCTCTTCCAGTATGGGGATATAGTAATGGTAAAGCATCATTAATTGTCAATCCTCTTTTACGCGTCAGAACTAGCATACGATCAATAGTATGAACTGCAAAATCAACCGCCACCCCTATAGCAATTGCTACAGTGATAGATGTGGATACCTTTAGCCAAATACCTGCAAACCCCATGATAGCATAGTTCAGAAAAACAGCAACTAATACCGGAACCATTGCCAATAATCCAGCATATATTGACCTGAAGCTGACCGTAGAAATAATCAAAACAATAATTAATGCCAGAAAAACGCCCAGAAAATGACTCCCTCTGATATTTCCAATCCAGTAATCGAAAATGTTTAGCCATCCTGATACCTCAGCCTTAATGCCATCTTCATTAAAAGTGGCTACAAGATATTCGCGTGTATCGGCCAACACAGGTTGTATATATTTATATTGCCCGTTATCCATCGTCACACGTATATTGGCGAGACGGTAGTCATTATCCACATATTGTTCAAGATCCGTCGGTGAGCTGCTTGATGCATACAATAGAAAATATTGAGCAATTACATCATCATCTACTGGCAACCGGTACTCTTCAGACAATCCGTTATTGATAGATTGGTTCATCTGTTTCATTACATCAACTATTGACGTTGTACCTTTCACATGCGGCTGCTGCTCCAAGAATTCTTGAAGGGATTCAATTTTCCTAAGTCTGTCCACCATAAAAAGTCCCTCAGATTCATCAGTCTCTATTATAATATCATAAAAATTGGCACCATGCATTTTCTTGTTAATAAGCTTATCTGCCCGATAGATGTCTTTCTTTGGATTAAAATACTCTACCATGGTATCATTTAGTTCCATTCTTGTAAATCCAATGATGCCTAAAAAGCATATTGCAATGGAAATAACAATGGTTACCATTGGTCTCTTAAGAACGACATTACCAACTGCTATCATAATCGCACCAAAACCGTCAACTTTACTTTTCTGTGCACCACCAAAAACTTTAGAAGGTTTTAGGTTTATCCTGGATATTACTGCTGGTAAAACAAATATGGAGAAAATTAAAGCGACTAACACCCCAACGGACGAGTACAATCCAACGGCACGCATCGGAGGCATGTTCGACGAATATCCCATTGCAATAAAGCCAACTATATTAGTTACTGATGTGACAATTATTGGCCGCCACATTTCAGTCATTGTATTTATTGTTAACTCCTTATTGCTAAGATGAGGGAGGCGGGACTTAAGTTCATAAAAATGTCCTAAAATATGAATTGAGTCTGCTACTGATATAGCTATAATTATTACAGGTATAATATTGGATATCAAATAAAAAGGCACATCCGAGGCCACCATTATACCAATGGATATGAGCAAGGATCCCATAATTACCAAATTAGAAAGAAGTAATCCACCTAAAGTTCTGAAAGCCAGAAACAAAACAATTGTAATAATCAGGAAAGCCAATGGCGTCATTAATTTCGCATCGTCTTGCACATATTTACCCAAATGTTCGACTACAGCACCTTCTCCCGCTACATAAAGTTTTTCATCTCTATCAATGGCGTTTGTGAGAGTAAGCAGTTGATTATAAACCTGAGCACCGTATTTCTGTTTATCAAGCAACTCAATGACTATAAGACATACGGTACCATCTTCACTCACCAGGTTTCCCATGTAAAGCGGAAAACTCTCAACATCTTTCCTGATTTGTATTACATCTGATATATCTTCAAGGAATGGCTTAATGATAATTCCATTCTCATCACCACTGATACTATTCTCTGTAGCAAGGCTGACTACTCTTTCAGGATCAACTCCGTCCAACATTTGAATAGTGTCCGTTAA
>JBGTCB010000498.1:0-4154 GCA_041748995.1 Saprospiraceae bacterium
GATCGTTTCCCGGAACTGTGAATACACCTGAAATAGTGAAGAGGGGGTAAAAAGGGGGTGTCTTAACTTAATTATTGAAAAACTTCAAATTCTCCACAAAATTGATATTGCTACTTTCCCGATATTGCATTAGAATAGGGGAGTCAATTTTGTCTAAAATCACGTAATTGGTTTACTATTTCAATATTCGATTTCATTCTTTGCCTTTTTCACCATGGACAGAGGAAATCTGAATCTTGGGTAAATTTTTAAAAGATTAGTATGCGTCCACTGATTCTTGTTTTGATAATTATTGCTGCTTTGGCGCTTTTGAAGATTTTTGTTTGGGATAAAGAAACCAACAACGGGCCTCCTAGGAGCGCCGTGGGTTCTGGTCAGAACCGTTCCTCTTCAGAAATGGCCGTTGATGTCTATATTGCCGAGGAAACCAGGATTGACAATACGATATATTCATCCGGTACCATCGTTCCCAATGAAGAAGTTGAACTTCGAGGTGAGATTTCAGGACGATTAGTGAAGCTGAATATTCAGGAAGGCCGGTATGTTCAGAAAGGACAACTGATTGCTAAACTGAATGATGAGGATATACGTGCTCAACTCCGGAAAATCGACTTTGAAGAGCAGTTGGCCGCTCAGATCGAAGCCCGACAGAAGAAATTGCTTGACATCGATGCTATCAGTAAGGAAGAATACGATTTAGCAATGAATCAGGTAAATACGCTGGGTGCTGACAGAGAGTTGCTGGAGGTCCAATTGGAAAAAACAGAAGTTCGCGCTCCTTTTGGAGGGTACATCGGATTCAAGAACATCAGCGAAGGTGCTTATATCACACCGACTGTTTCAATAGCAACTTTGGTCCAGTCGAATCCGGTAAAAATTGATTTTTCTATCCCTGAGAAATATACACAGGATTTAAAGGTTAGTCAGGAAGTCATTTTTGAGATAGATGGAATGAGTGATCAATTTTTAGCAAAGGTGATTGCTATTGATCCCAGGATCGATGAGGATCTTCGTACTTTGAGATTAAGAGCACAGGCCGATAATGGACTGGGACTCTTAAAGCCGGGAATGTTCGTTAGGGTTACTGTGCCCTTAGGTTCCAGAGAATCGATAATGATACCGACAGAAGCTATCGTACCGGTGCTTAAAGGTAAAATGGTTTTTCTGATGAAAAAAGGTGTAGCAGTTGAAACAGAGGTTCAAACCGGCCTCCGAAATGACAAAAACATTCAGATTTTAGAAGGTGTTTCGGTGGGAGATTCTGTGATTGTCAGCGGTCTAATGTCTCTGAAAGCTGATTTACCTGTGAGAGTGCAGGAAATTATAAATCTTATGGCAGCTCCTTAAAACAGTAGCTTATGTCAATCTCAACCTTATCCATTAAAAGGCCTGTATTGGCCATCGTAATGAACCTATTGATCCTCATATTTGGGGCAATTGGTTTTACTAGTTTAGGGGTTCGTGAATTTCCATCGATCGATCCGCCGGTTGTATCTATTCGTACTTCGTATCCCGGTGCCAATGCGAGCATTATCGAAGCAGAGATTACTGAACCACTGGAAAAAGCAATTAATAGTGTTGAAGGTATTCGTACGATTAGTTCCAGCAGTAATCAGGGATCCAGCTCCATCAATGTCGAATTTAATCTGAATATCCCGATGGAACAGGCGGCAAATGATATCAGAGATAAAGTATCTCAGGCCGCCCGTTCTTTACCGAGAGATATTGAAGGTTTACCTGTGGTGAGCAAAGCGGATGCCGATAGCGAGTCCATCATGGCTATGACGCTCGAAAGCAGCAGTCGTTCACTATTAGATATGAGTGACTATGCAGAAAACGTTATCGCTCCCCGTTTTGAAACGGTTCCGGGTGTGAGTGGAGTTCGGATCTGGGGTCAGAAGCGATATGCCATGAGAATCTGGATGGAACCAGACCGGATGGCAGCACAAAACATTACCACTCAGGATATTAAATTAGCTCTTGACCGGGAAAACATTGAGTTACCCAGCGGAAGAATCCAGGGTGACAACACAGAGCTTACAGTTAAGACTATCGGAAGATTTACATCGGAAGAAGATTTTAATAATCTGATTATTAAGACGGTTGGAGAGAAAATTATTCGGCTTAAAGATGTAGGATATGCAGTGTTGGGAGCCGAGAACGAAGAATCGATCCTGCGGATAAACGATGTACCGAGAGTTGGTGTCGCTATTAGTGCTCAACCAGGTTCCAATCTTCTCGATATAGCGGAAGAGGTTAATCACCGAATGATGTTGTTGCAAGCCGACCTTCCGGCCGATCTTAAGATTTACAAATTTCTGGATTACACTGTTTTTATTGATCATTCGATTGAAGAAGTTAAAGAAACCTTACTCATTGCTATCGTACTGGTAGTAATGATTATTTTCCTTTTTTTCCGGGATTGGATTATAGCAGTAAGACCGTTGATTGACATACCGGTATCATTGGTAGGTACTTTTTTCATCATGTATCTTCTTGGTTACTCGATTAATGTATTGACCTTATTGGCTATTGTTTTGGCAACTGGTCTGGTTGTGGATGATGGAATCGTTGTTACAGAAAACATCTATAAGAAGATTGAGGCAGGAATGAATCCAATTCAAGCTGCAATTAAGGGGTCAAATGAAATCATGTTTGCTATTATTTCGACCTCAGTGACGTTAGCTGCTGTCTTTCTTCCGGTCATTTTTATGCAAGGATTTGTAGGTAAATTATTTCGAGAATTTGGTGTAGTTCTGGCTTCGGCAGTTATGATTTCCGCTTTCGTTTCCCTGACACTAACTCCGATGTTGAATGCTTATCTGGTTCGAAAGAAAGATAAACGGAATAAATTTTATGAGAGAACCGAGCCGTTCTTCCAGAATTTGGAATCCGGATATAAAAACGGCCTGCATAATTTCCTTTCAAGACGGTGGTTGGCTTTTCCCATTTTTGCACTGGTAGCTGCCATGATATATTTCTTAGGCTCGTCATTGCAATCAGAACTGGCACCAAATGATGATCGAAGTGTATTGCGGGCCAGCATGTCAACCCCTGAAGGTTCGTCATATGAGTTTATGGACAATTATGTTCGAAAATCTGCTCAAATGATGATGGATTCAGTTCCGGAAAACAAAGGTATCATGACTTATACCGCTCCGGGATTTAGTGGGTCGGGTGCGGGAAATTCAGCTTTTGCCCGGATTACCTTAGTTGATCCGAAAGATCGCACCCGATCGCAATCAGAATTGGCTCAATTTCTCAACCGGAAATTTAAGGAAATGCCGGATGCTAAAGCTTTTGCAAATGAGCAGCCTACTATTGCCTTGAATAAAAGGGCGGGTTTACCGGTCCAATATGTTATTCAGGCTCCGGATTTTGAGAAACTTCGGGAATATGTACCGAAATTTTTCGAAGCTGCCGAGGATGATCCTACATTCACTGTGGTCGATATGAATCTTAAGTTTAATAAACCTGAATTGGAGATCACCATAGACCGGGAGAAATCTAAGAGCATGGGAGTATCGGTATCAGACGTTGCTACTGCTATGCAGTTGGCTTTTGCAGGTCAGCGGTTTGGTTATTTTAATATGAATGGCAGACAATACCAGGTGATTGGCCAGTTTGACCGGAGCAACCGTGATGAACCTCTTGATCTGAAAACACTCTATGTGAAAAATAATCAAGGTGTGTCCGTGCAATTGGATAATATTGTACTTGTCCAGGAGGAAAGTAGCCCTCCTCAACTTTATCACCATAACCGATGGTTGTCAGCCACTGTATCTGCCGGACTAGCGCCGGGTAAGACCATTTCTGATGGAATTGCCGCAATGGATGCAATCCGCGCACGCTTTGACGATCCGGCTATCCGTACCGAACTGACCGGAAGTTCACGGGATTACCAGGAGAGTTCTAATAGCAGTATTTTTTCATTCTTGCTTGCACTTGTCCTGGTGTATCTGATCTTATCCGCACAGTTCGAGAGTTTCATCGATCCCTTTATTATTATGCTTACCGTGCCGTTGGCTGTAGCGGGGGCACTCTTTTCTCTTTGGCTCTTTGATCAGACTTTGAATATTTTCAGTCAGATAGGAATTATAATGTTGGTTGGGCTGGTTACTAAAAATGGTATTTTAATTGTTGAATTTGCTAAT
>JBGTCB010000499.1:0-6320 GCA_041748995.1 Saprospiraceae bacterium
TGCGGGAACGCATATCGGTGGCAATCGACCATTTGCTTGATCTCACTGAAACCATCGGTCATTCCGGATTGACGGGCACCATCATTGATCTTAAGGAGCGAATTTTAGAACCCTTTATGTTTGTCATTGTCGGAGAAGTAAAATCCGGAAAAAGCAGTTTTATCAATGCTTTACTGGAAACAGAGCACGATATCTGTAAAGTAGCGCCTTCCCCGATGACGGATACCATTCAGCAGATCCTTTATGGTGAAACAGCAAGGGAAGAAATCATTAATCCCTATCTCAAAAGGGTTTTTCAACCGGCAGAAATTCTGAAAGAAATTGCAATCGTAGATACCCCGGGCACGAATACAATCATTGCTCATCACCAGGAGATTACCGAACGATTTATACCCGGAGCCGATTTAATCGTGTTTGTCTTTGAAGCCAAAAATCCCTACCGTCAATCTTCCTGGGAATTTTTTGACTATATCCATGAAGACTGGCGAAAAAAGATCATTTTTATTTTACAGCAAAAAGATCTTCTTCCGGAAAACGATTTGGCAGTCAACATGGAGGGAGTACAGAAGCAGGCTAAACAAAAAGGTATCGAAAAACCCGTGGTTTTTGCTGTCTCTGCCAAGGAGGAAAAAGAAGGACATTCTGAAATAAGCGGATATCTGCCATTGCGGGAATATATTCATAGCAAAGTGACGGGAGGTAAAGCACCGGTGCTGAAGCTGGAAAGTAATGTCGAAACCGCTTTAAGTATAATCAAAAAAATAAGAGGTGGCATCGATATCCGGCAGGCCCAATATGAAACCGATGTCGTCTTCCGAGAGGATATCCGGTCTACGCTCGACAAACAAACTTCTGTTTCTAATGATCATGTGGGCATGCTGGTTGAAAATCTTTTGGCGGGCTATGACCAAACTATGAGATCGAAAACAGATGAATTAAATGCTGTTTTATCTTTTGGAGCTGTACTAAAGAGAAGTATATCTTCTATTTTCTCGAAAGAAATGTCCATAAAAGACTGGTTAGAAAATTTTACCAAAGAAATGGAAGAGGACCTCAATGGAAAGCTCCGGAATAAGCTGAATGAAAGGGTCCTTGATCTTGCCGAATCCATTCAGCAAATGGGACAAATTATAGATCTTAAAATTCGATCCAGTAAAACCATTCTCAAAGATGATGATGAAATATTTAGTGACATAGCGGAAAAAAGATCTAAAGTGTTGACCGAATTGCAGGAAGCATTCACGAATTTCCTGAGACAATCGGACAATTTCAAAAACGAATCCATTTTTTCGGAGGAACAAAACATGTCTCCGACCCTGGCCACCGGAGGAGGTATAGCAGTAGTGGGAGTTTTATTGACGATTATCACTAATGGAGTGGTCTTTGACATTACCGGTGGAGTAATCACCACCATTGGATTATTATTTGCAGGAATATCACTTGGTCTCCAAAAACGGAAGATCATGCGTCATTTTAAAATTGAAGTCGATAATGGCCGGGAAAAATTAAACTCCGAAGTCACTTCCCGGCTCAGGGAATATGTGTCTTTTATCCGGAAACAGATTGAAGCCAATTTTGCCAAATTTGACCAATTGCTGACATCGGAAAAAGAAGCGTTGGCTCTCCTGGTTGCGCAACATGATAGAATCTACGTTGAATTGGGTAAGATCAAAAAAGATATTACGGACATTTAGGATTAACTTGTCCGGATGCCTGAAGGAATTCAATTCAATCCGAAGTCAGTTGTTTTTTGAGGTCCATCTAAAAAACAAATTCTCCGCATTATTCCCCGAATTCTAGAAAACCCGGGGCTCATTATAACCTGCCACTGCTTTCAGGTATTGCCTCACCTAACTTGGTAGTGTAAAATATAATTTCACTATTAAATCTACGAGTTATGAAAAAATTGGCTGTCGTTTGTTGTCTCATTCTTATGGTGTCATCCCAGGTTAAAAGTGACACTATCACCCCCTATACGGAAGGTGCCCGGCTAAATGTATTTGCAGGCAGTGGGTTAAAATTGCGGGCTTTCCCTCATCGAAATGCAGAGGTAATTGATATTGTGCGCTATGGTGACCAGGTAGAAGTGTTGAATACTTTTGGCTTTACGGAAGAAAAAGCCGATCGGGTTGACTGGTTGGATGGCCATTGGATTTTGGTTGAATATGATGGTATAGCGGGATATTTATTTGACGGCTATCTGTCGGCGTTGCCTTTTCCTGGAAGTGAAGAAGAAATATGCCAGGATGGATACTCCTATGCATACACTCTCGGAGCCTACTTTGATCGAAACTTTCAGCGACACCAGGTGTTGGATTCATCTTCTCACAAAATGATTTACCTTCTGGACTACGGTATTAAGGTAAAACGTATTGAAACGGATCAGATATCGACGATCGAAATTGAAATTCCGCAAATGGGACTCAATGAAATTCTCAACCTGATGCGGACCATGTTGCCGGATAAATCATCTCAATTGCAATTTGAAAATTCATTGATTTTCATCGAAGGTCCGGATGAAAAAATCCACGAGATCAGGGTAAGTATGGGTGATTCCGTCACTCTGAAAAAGAAAGCAAACGGACATATCCTGGTGAAAGCATCGGGAATAACTGGTTGCTAATAGTGACATGGGTCGCCCGGAGTAATCGGAGCGACCCTTTTTTTAGAGGTACCCTAATTTAATTATCTATATCTTCATAAAAACTGAAAAGATCCATTAAATTACCGCGACGGAAATATTTTTCCGGGATCTACCATAGTTTAAAAATAAAATGAAATTCTTCAATTTTCTAGTTCCGGCATTCTGCGTTTTCTTTATTAATTTATTCGCTCAGGATCCATCATTAACCTGGTGGAATCCGGATCAAAGTGCATATGAAGTAATCGAAGGTCAGGGTTGGCCCGATGAAGTGGAAAGCCCTTATGACCGGTTACCTTCCCGGGCTAAATCACAGGTAAGGGAGGCTGTTTGGAACTTGTCCAGACATAATGCCGGTATCATGATACGGTTCCGGTCCAACGCCAAAGAAATCGTAGTGCGATATACTGTCACCGGTGCACATGCTATGAATCATATGGCAGCCACAGGTGTCAGCGGCCTTGATCTATATGCTGTCGATAGTGATGGAAAATGGCACTGGTGCCGGGGTCAGCGGGAATTTGAAGATACGATTTCATACCGGTTTAGCGGATTGTTACCTAATGATCCCTATCATGAGTGGGGACGAGAATACCGCCTCTATCTTCCCCTTTATAATCAGGTTAGTTGGTTAGAGATTGGGATACCCGACAGCAGTTACTTCAAAGCCTTGCCAACCCGATTGGAGAAGCCAATGGTGGTCTATGGCACTTCGATAGCCCAGGGAGGTTGTGCCTCACGGCCCGGAATGGCATGGACCAGTATTCTCGACCGGGCAATGGATCGCCCTTTACTGAACCTGGCTTTTTCAGGGAATGGTCGCCTGGAAAAAGAGATCATTGAATTGATTGGAGAAATTGATGCAAAAATATTTATCCTGGATTGCCTGCCTAATCTTACGAGTTCAGAAACATTTCCGGAGGAGCAACTGAAAGATCGAATTTGTGAATCGGTTCGTTTTTTACGGGAGAAACATCCAGCTACACCGATTCTTCTTGTCGAACATGCCGGATACAGCGATGGCCTGATTATGCCGGAAAGAGGGGAGGCTTTTCAAAGAGTCAATCAAATTCAAAAACGCATCTATTCCGAGTTAATAAAAAATGGAATTGAGCACCTATACTATTTAAGCAACGAAGAATTAAATCTGTCATTTGATGACACGGTTGACGGTACGCATCCAAATGATCTTGGAATGCAGCATTATGCAGAAGCATATGAGAGAAAACTGAGAATCATACTACATGAACCACAAGGAACCGCTTCCACTACGCAACCTTGTACACAATATCGCGAACCGGATAATTATGATTGGGAAGACCGGCATCGGAATATCTTAACAATGAATCGAGAAAATCCACCGAAAAGTATCATTCTTGCGAATTCAATTGTTCATTTCTGGGGTGGCCTTCCCACATCTGACATTCAGGTAGAAGAGGAGACCTGGGAAAACATTTTCACCCCGATGAATATCCGGAACTTTGCTTACGGCTGGGACCGGATTGAAAATGTACTCTGGCGTATTCATCATGACGAACTGGAAGGCTTCCAGGCAGAAAAGATCATGGTGATGATCGGCACGAACAATCTTCACCTCAATTCCGATGACGAAATCATCGAGGGCCTCCGGTTATTAATGGAGGGGATAAAAAACCGGCAGTCCACTGCAAAAATCGTCTTAATGGGTATTTTACCACGCCGTAATTATGAAGCGAGAATTTTCAACCTCAATCTGGAAATCGCCCAACTAGCTGCCAGATTACAGGTTGCATACAATGACATCGGATCCATTTTTTTACAAAGCAATAATAAAGTCAACGAGAGCCTTTTTTCAGATGGATTACATCCCAATAAATCTGGATATCGTATAATGAGAGATGCATTACTGCCGATTTTAAAATAAGGTCTCACTTTTTTCCGAATTCAGTGACTGAGCAAATCCATCACTTCGGCTTTTTTACGCACGGCAACCGGAACCCGGGATTGATCACTCATAAGTAAATAGCCTCCGTCGGTCTTGACATACGATTTAATATGTTTGATATTAACCAGATGTGACTGGTGCACCCGGATAAAGCCACTTTCATTTA
Organism: Saprospiraceae bacterium; assembly: GCA_041748995.1. GTDB lineage: Bacteria > Bacteroidota > Bacteroidia > Chitinophagales > Saprospiraceae > JABDMH01. The sequence goes on from JBGTCB010000499.1 coordinate 4,732, forward strand.
ACAGTTGATCATAGGACTTCAAAGTTCGGGTGACTAAAAACCGGCCTTTATTCACGAAGTAAAAATTGGTATAGTTATTATCGGACTCACAGCGTACAATTTCCAGTAGATTTACGATTTTTATTTCATCATTGCTGTGCAGTGCAATGCGGTCACTTGCATTTTTATTTGACCAGTGATCCAATAAAACATCTATTTTTTCTTTAGAATCGGAATTTTTTATCTTTTGAACGGCATCCTTCAATTCATCGATATCGATCGGTTTTAATAGATAGTCGATAGCAGAAAAGCGAAATGCTCTGATGGCATATTTATCCGATGCGGTGACAAAAATAATCTTAAAACTTATCTCTGGTAATATCTGCAGGAGATCAAAAGCATTTCCATCTTCCAGCTCAATGTCTAGAAAGACCACATCCGGTTTCATCTCTCGCAGCAGTTTGGCTGCACTCACCACACTGGCGGCCTTACCAATAACCTCAATTTCAGGGCAATGAGTCTGAAGATCCGATTCCAGCATTTTAATAGCGGCTGGGATATCATCGATTAATACGGCCTTGATCATCATTAAAAGTATTAAAATTCTGTTGGTAGTAAAACTTGAATCTCGGTTCCGACCCGTTCATTTTGATTACCAGAACCACTTTTTATAACCAGAGGATTTAAGGATGTATTTTTAAAAAATGCCTGCAGTCGCTCTCTGTTGATTTCCATCCCGGCAGATTGGTGACCTCCGGAACTTTTTTTCGAATGAAAACCGGGACCATTATCTGAAATAATACAACATAAATATTTTCCACGCCATTCAAATTCTACTTTGATCAGCCCTTTTATTCCATTTGCCGGAAGTCCGTGTTTAACCGCATTCTCAACAAAAGGCTGCAAGAGCATTGCTGGAATCTCAATAAAAGTCGGATCTATGGTCTCCGGTACATATATTTCATAATCAAAGCAATTACCCTTCAGATCCTGTTCCACTCTCAGGTACTGCTCCAGGAGGTTTACTTCATCTTCCAACAGTATTTTCTCGGCTCTTGCATGATCCAGATATCCACGCATTAATTTCGAAAAAAGCTGCAAATCGTTGCGGGCTTTATCCCGGTCACCGTCACTAATGCTGCTTTGAATTGATTGCAATGCATTGAATATAAAATGAGGGTTCATCTGTAATCGACCAGCTGCCTGTTCCAGACGGAGAATTTTGTTCTGCGTTTTTAATGACTCTGTCAAGTGTCGGTTCTTCTTCAGTTGGACATTTAATCTCCAGCGGTAAATTCCATAAATTAATACTCCAATCGAGAATAAAAAAAATAAAACAAACCACCACTGCTTGTAAAATGGAGTCAAAATCCTAAAAGGGATTTCAATGGTATCAGACAGCCTACCATCCCTATTCCTCGCCCTCACCAAGAAATTATAACGACCTGAAGGAAGTGAATAAAATTGAAAATTACCTCCGGCATGTGTAGCAATCCAATCTTTGTCCTTTGGTTGTAACTGATATAAATATTGAATAGGCTCGGGTGATCTCTGATCAATGGCCTTGAACAAAATATTTATGTCAGCTTCTTCCGGTCGAATTGTTTGAA
>JBGTCB010000500.1:0-8920 GCA_041748995.1 Saprospiraceae bacterium
ACATCAGTTCCTTCTCTGCGAATGGCAGCCTTTCCGATCGGAGTAAGATATTCCCCCTCGGGAACCTCTCCTTTTAAACCATACAGTACCTCTGACTCCATCATGCAAACGGGGTCATTATCACGAATGGCGGACTTCAGAAGACCTTTTGCATCTTTAGGATCGGTGCAGGAAATCACTTTCAAACCGGGTGTATTGGCCATCCAGCTTTCAAAGGTTTGGGAATGCTGCTGTGCCAGTTGGCCGGCTGCTCCGGAGGGTCCCCGAAAAACAATAGGACAATTAAACTCACCGGCAGACTGAGAAAGAGTTTTTGCAGCATTATTGATAATCTGATCAAAAGCCAAAATGGCAAAATTCCAGGTCATAAATTCAATGATCGGACGGAGACCATTCATCGCAGCTCCCACCCCTAGTCCGGTAAATCCCAGTTCTGTAATTGGGGTATCAATGACTCTTCTCTCGCCAAATTCTTCGAGCATTCCCTTACTCACTTTATAAGCACCATTGTACTCCGCCACCTCCTCACCCATCAAAAAGACGCTTTCATCCCGTCTCATTTCTTCACTCATTGCTTCATTAAGTGCATCTCTTAGAGTAATCTCCCTTGCCATAATTTAATTTTTCACCGTTAGCCAGCAAAAATAGTCTTTATTTCAAAATTCTCTGTTTCCAGAAGCAAGTAAAGCCAATTGCTTCTGTGAAAGAACTCTACGGAGCATGTAGCACCAACGCACCGGCAATTAACTCTGAAATTCAGTACCCTGGCCAAACAGTATGCACCAAACACAATGATGCTCACCTGAAAGTAGTTTAATGATGGTCAACCCGACAACAATTCTCTAACCACCTACAACAATCATGAATCGGATACTTATTGGGATATTGCTCTTTACTGCATGTCAGGAGCTACCGAAAGAACGACCGGAATCCAATACCTGGATCAGTGGTGAAATACGGCAAGCGGAAACAACGCAGCTGGAATTATATGATCCTTTTTCTTATTTAGTCTCCACTGTTGAGGTTAAGGATGAAATCTTTAGAATCGATCTGAATGTTGAATCAGGAGCCTACTATGTTCTAAAACATGGAAAGACATCGATACCTCTCTACCTGGCACCCGGTTATCAGCTTAAAATGACTCTGGAATCAGGAAAGTCTCTGGAAACCCTGACTTTTGAAGGCAGGGGGAAGGAAAGTAATCAATATATCCAGTCTTTTGAAGCATTTGAAAGGGCAAATAAACCGTCGTACGATCAACTTCTTTCGAAGACCGAAGAAGAGTTTCTGGTGGAAGCCAGACGTTACCGGTCAAAGAGCGAAGCATTTCTGAACAACTATCAGCTCCAGCATTTCAACCTGGATCCCAAATTCCTTAGTAAGGAAAGATCCCGTATCCTCTATGCCTGGGCTAATCGGTTAATTCATTATCCCGAAGCCCACATTTATTTCACCGGTGAAGACGATTTTGCCGTCAGTGATACATATCATGACTATATGAAAACCGTCAACCTCGATGCCGTGGATCTCATCAGTCTTCCGGAGTACCAGACCTTTATTAAATCCTATATCGACTCCGAGGCAGATATTCTGCAGGAAAAGGGTGACATGAGAGACCCGGATCAAATTAAATTTGAAGTTGCCATTCAAAGTATCTCCGAGCAGGAAGTGAAAGATTTTGCCATGTATTCCGTAATGTCCGAAGTACTCGCTGATGGCATTAACCCTGTCAGCGAAGATCTAACCGCTAAATATCTGACACTAAGTCAGAACAGTGCGATGCGAGCAGAGATAAAGGCACTGTTTCAGAAATGGCTTGACCTGAAATCGGGCGAGAAAGCTCCTCCTATTACTGCCTATGATCTGAAAGGAGAAAAATTTTCTCTACATGACTTCAAAGGGCGATTTGTTTATATCAGCTTTTGGGCATCCTGGTGTACACCATGCCATAGTGATTTTGAAAACTTAAATTCCTTGCGATCAACCCTTGATCAGGACGAAATTGCTTTTATTACCCTGTCGTTGGATGTTGATGCGGATGTTTGGGCTAAGCAAGTCACAGAAAGGAAATCAGATGATATCACAGAATGGCGGATAGCGGAAAAACAAATCCCTGTGATCAAAGAAAAATTTGTCCTTAAAAGCCTGCCCCGCTATGTTTTACTTGATCCTGAAGGTCAGATCATCAGTGCTACCGCCCCCGGACCCGCTGATCCATCCCTGCTGCATTTACTCGCAATGCACGCCGTGGCCTTTGATTAGAGGGCACCTCGAAAGAAATTACTGAGTTGTCAGTGCTTCAATGTCCAAACCTTCGAAGGTACCGGAACTCATCAGGAGTAAATTATGAGAATCCCATGATTTGCTTTCCAGGTGCTCAATCAGATCTTGTTTATTAGTAATAACCTCCAGATCTTGTCTGCCAAAAGCCTGGCGAATGCTGTCAGCCTCCGGTGATGGCATACCTTTCATCTCTAAGGTATGATTACTATAGAAGACAATGGCATGATCACATGCATCCAGTGACCCGTCATATTGGGGTAAGAACGCCGGATTGAGGCTGCTGTAGGTATGCAACTCAAAGCAGGCCGTCAATTTTCGTTCATTAAACTGTTCTTTAAGGGCTTTCACCGTGGCTCTGACTTTGGAGGGAGCATGGGCGAAATCCTGATAAATACTATGGTTTAAGGTAGATCTCCGTAGCTGTAGTCTCTTGGCTGCCCCCTCAAAGGTGGCAATAGCCTCCATAAATTGATGATCCAATATACCGAGATCACGCAATACAAGATAAGCAGCCCGAAGGTTGAACATATTATGCGTACCAAAAATCTTCAAATCCTGCTCCTGATCTCCCAAAGAGATCCGGCATACACCATGGACGATGGTGGAAGAAAAAGCATCATATTTGCTGGATTTGAGTTCAGGATACTGCGACACCATATCGCGAAGCACATCATCCTCAGAGCTGTAATAAACTAAACCTCCGGAAGGTATTCTTTCCAGAAATCCCCTAAAGGCACCATGGTAACTTTCCAGGGTTGGAAAAACATTCATATGATCCCATGCGATCCCCGTCAGAATAGAGATGTGAGGCCGGTAATGCCAGATCTTCGGTACCCGGTCAATACATGATGACAGGTATTCATCACCTTCGATGATAATCAACGGTGCCGAACTCAGATGGACCATTGTCTCAAATCCCTTAAGTTGAGCGCCAACCAGATAGTCAAAATCATACTTCCAGTACTTCAGGACATGGAGAATCATCGAAGTGGTTGTAGTTTTTCCGTGACTACCACTAATCACCACTCTTTTTTGTTTTTCGGCATGCTGACCAACGTATTCGGGAAAGGACATTACCCGGATACCCAATTCATTCGCTTTTTCAAGTTCCGGGTTGTCTTTTTTGGCATGCATGCCCAGGATCACCAGATCCGGGAGAGAGGACAGGGTATCCGGATTCCAAGCCTGGTTATCGGGTAGTAATCCATACTGCCTGAGTCGTGATCGGGCAGGTTCGTAGATCTCATCATCTGATCCGGTGACTTTATGGCCCGCTTTTTGCAAACAAATGGCCAGGTTATGCATGATGCTTCCACCTATCGCGATCAAGTGAATTTTCATAATTTAAGGGGATATAAAAACAATTGCGGCTTAGGCAATGTCTTTAATATATACTAATTTTAGCACGGTGTACGTTTCACTCGCAAATGTGACGATTTAATGGCAATAATAAATAATTTAGAATCATGAACTTGAAAGGGGTTAAGAAAATCATATATACCACCACCCTGATAGCATCACTGGCTATTTCGATGTCCTCCTGCAATCGCGGAATTGGTTGCCCAAGTGATTTTTCTGTCAAACAAGTTGTCTCAAATGTTGTTACCAGCATATTTCACCTTCGCTAGTAACTTAAAATGATTCATTGGAAAGCTTTGAGTATGCAGCATCAGCTGCAAGAAATCATACGTGAATCTTTCAACCAGATCATATTTATTTTTAAGCACAGTACCTGGTGCCATACAAGTTCTCTGGCTAAAATGCGTCTGGAAGACAATTGGGCTCGTGAATTATCCGCCCTTACCGAAATTTACCTACTCGATGTGTTCAAACATCGGGATCTCTCAAACGAAGTAGCCAGCCTCTTTCAGGTACACCACGAATCTCCTCAGATACTGCTGATTCAGGATGGTGAATGTTTTCATGATGCTTCACACCTGGACATTACGGTGGAAGAAATTCGTGAGGTCATCTGAATGGACGATCCGGATCTTGTTCTCATTCAGACGGGAGATGGTTCCGATTCCCTCTACTCCACCCGGTTTCAGGATTCGTATCATTCCCGTCACGGAGCGATACAGGAAAGTAATCATGTTTTTATTCAAAACGGCCTGCACTTTTGCAGCCAGAGGCTTAAGACTATACACCTTCTTGAGTTAGGATTTGGAACCGGTTTAAACTTGCTCCTGACCCAAAAATTCGCCCAGGAAAACCTGGGTGTGAAGATCGTGTATCAAACCATCGAGGCTTTTCCAATATCCCTGGAAACAGTCAAAAAACTCAACTATAATGGGATGTTTGATGCGGGGTGGCTGCACGAAATTCATCAATTATCCTGGGACGAAGATCATGTCCTGAATGAAAACCTCACCCTCAGAAAGCACCTTAAGTCGTTCGAACAGATCAACGAAGAAAATACCTTTGACCTGATTTATTTTGATGCATTTGCTCCTCAGAGGCAACCAGCACTCTGGCAGGAAGACTTTTTATCGACCATCTCCAGAGCTACTAAGCCGGAGGGTATTCTGGTCACTTATTGTAGCCAGGGTGCTTTTCGCCGGGCATTAAAAAAAGTTGGATTTTTAACGCAGAAATTAGCCGGTCCCCCCGGTAAGAGAGAGATGACACGCGCCATCAAACTGTAAATCCTGTATTATCTTTGGCTTAATAAATCTTGCAGAATGCAGATCATTAAAGAAAAAGTGGAAATCAGTGATTCCATTGGATCGGTGAGTACCGTAACTGTGCTCCCAGAGCAGCCAACCCATCTGCTGATTTTGGGGCACGGAGCCGGAGCGGACATGAATCACCGTTTTATGGAGGGATTAGCTCATTCTCTGGCATCTAATAATCTGGCCACTGTGCGGTACAACTTTCCTTATATGGAAAATCGGAAAGGTCGGCCGGACATCCCGGCAGTTGCACATAAGACCATTGAACAGGTGGTCAAATCATCACATCAGCTCTATCCTAAGCTGCCATTGGTTCTTTGTGGAAAATCTTTTGGCGGCAGAATGGCCTCCCAGGCCATGGCTAAATTTCACTTACCATCCATTAGAGGATTGGTCTTTTATGGTTTTCCGCTGCATGCACCTGCCAAGCCCGGGATTGAGCGCGCGGAGCATCTCTATGAAGTGAAAGTACCTATGCTTTTTCTGCAGGGAGATAAGGATTCACTGGCGCATCTGGATCTCCTCCAACCGTTGGTGAAGAAGCTGAAGCTGGCTACTTTAAAAATTTATGAAGGTGCGGACCATTCCTTTAAGTTTTCAAAAAAATCGGGAATTAGCGAAGAAGACGTCTTTAATATGTTAACAGAAGACACTGTGGAATTTTGCAGGAACGGTAATTGAATGGTGTTGTGGTGTTGTGGTTTTATGGTGTTGTGGTTTCAAACCAACAGATTTCTCTTTCACCCCTTCTAAGTGTTGATTGTTTAACTGTTTAATTGTGGCTTCCGAAGAGATGGGTTAGTGATAAATCTAATCCTAAATCGCCATTAAACGGTGGGTATGTGGGGTTAGGTTCATTCTTCATTGGTCAGATATCCCCCTTGTGGGCTCCTTGAGGCGGCAGGGGGTGAATGGTGGGTTGAACTGAATGAATGGTGTTTGGGTGTTATGGTGTTGTGGTTTTATGGTTTCAAACCAACTGGTTTCTCTTTCACCCCTTCTAAGTGTTGATTGTTTAACTGTTTAATTGTGCCTTCCGAAAGAGATGGGTTAGTGATAGATCTAATCCTACATCGCTATTATACGGTGGGTAGGTGGGGTTAGGTCCTCCCTGGCCCCATACTTCCGAATAAACATCAAAGCTCCCAGCCACAAGCGCAACGACTCATCAAACACAATGTTTATTACCTTGCGCCATCAATGGCTAAAAAGGCATTTCTTTCTATTGTCATCGGATCTTTAATAGCCGGATTAACCGGATTATTTGTTAAAAATATTTCCGTTCCGGCCGTATCTATCGCTTTTGTGAGGTTGGCATTGCCCGCTTCCTTGCTGGCAATCTGGATTGCCTGGAAAGGGATTCCCTTCTTCAGGGGTAACTATCGAATAATGTTACTGGCATCAGCTTTAAATGCAGTCCGGATGTACCTCTTCTTGACTGCTTTTATTTTTACTTCCATCACTCAGGCAGTGATCATGATTTTTACCTGGCCCGTTTTTGTAAATCTCCTCTCATCCATCTGGTTAAAGGAGAAGATTTCCCGTCGACAGATTGGCATCCTTTTTCTGGCATTTTTGGGTATCATTATCATTTATAGCGACCAGCCATTCAATTTCCATAATCGGGACTTCATTGGAATGTCCGCAGGGATTGGTTCTGCTATCTTTTATTCAATCAGTTTTATCATCTATAAAACCGAAATTCATAACTACCACCGAAATGAAATTATTTTTTATAAAAATCTGGTAGGCGCTTTTCTTTTTTTACCTTTTTTCATTCTTAGCAAGAATCCTCCTGTTCTGCAAGATTTGATTCTGATGATCAGCTATGCTTTGTTAATGGGCATTGTAATTTTCAATTTTTTCTTTTATGGATTAAAGTATCTTAAAGCATCGCAGGCTTCCATGATTGCTTATGTCGAAATTATTAGTGCGGTCTCAGTTGGTATCCTGTTTATGGGAGATAAAATCACCCCCACCATCCTCTTTGGTGGACTTGTCATTATTTCCAGTATATCCTTGTTGCATTATATCCGAAATTAAGCTTCTTCCCCACAATATGCAGGGATTTGAAATTTCAATTAGAAATAGTATCCAGCCTGCAGATAAAAAACATTTCACGATCCGTATACTCCTTTACATGGATACTTGGGTGACAAATTAGTCTATCTTCAGAGATTAGTGCGGCTACGTATCCGATCTTTTTTGGAACCGGTATATCGGAGAAAATAAGTTCTCCATTCCGTACAACAAGCAGATACATTCGTTGTAATTCTGACATCTCCTTCATGATTTCATTTACATCACTTGATCCCGAGTATTGATCCATCGATAAAGGTGACAGATAGGTTATTATTTGAAGACTATCCCCTTTCAAAATATTAACGAATTTTCCATTGACCATCAATTCCTTCATTACATCATCAGGGAAGAGCGATGGTCTGCCCAGATGTTCAACTGAGAGATCAATGGTTTTAACTAGTTCCAGTGTATTCATTTTCCACAGTGAGTCTGAATATTGATAAATGAATAATTTAGGAAGCGGATTAAATATGATTGATATTTGATTCTTTTGTTTGTCTACACTGATAATATATCGAAATAGTCTTCGAAAATCATTTATAAACTGTACTTCAGACTCTGGTATATTCAATAAAACCGTTGATGAATCGTTCGCATAATCAAAGAATGTCACCGCTCGAAATTCCCGCATGTCAATTTCTTCCCGGCCCGAATAAAATGAGCCATCATATGGTGGATACTCCATATATGGATGAATTATGAACAATCTTTCCTCTATCGTATCTGTATACAATTTCTCGGCCGTCTTCGTTATGTATATGGTATTGTCGGATTTGCTTTCGATCATCTTTCCTTCAAAATCAAATGTTCTATATCCGGTTGAGCCACACACCACGAATGACGAATCGGTTAAAAATCCCAAACTATTAACACGTTGCCCAATTTGAGTAGGATCCGGTCCTATACAATTCACATCCGTTAACACATCACCACTCATATCTGCCACTAAAACATGGCCTTCTAAACTATATAAAAGAAAATATTTTCCATTGCCGGAAATGTCAACCAAGGCAAGAGAAACAGGATACTCTATAAAAAACGAGTCAACTATTTCCATTTGGACACCTGGTTGCCCAGGCAATGTAGAGACCCTCCGATCCCCCTTCGTGCAAGAGAACAAGACTAAATGAGCTAATAGGAAACAAACCTCAAGACTCTTCAATAATCTGAATTTATTAAAAGCTCTTTGCAATTCGATACCAAGAAAATACGACAAATTCAAGACTGCACGAAATTGATTAAACAACACATCATCCGGACCCTTTTCGTTAACTGCTGATAACACTGATGTTCAACAGTGCTCTGTTTAGTGTATCAGAAATCACTCTTCAAAGATTAGCAATAAATGCGATCTGTCAATAACAAATATCTTGCAATATCTTGCAAACTTTCTATTTTTCATCCCCAATCTTCCGTTTTCCCGTAATCCGGTTATTCAAAAATTGCTACTTGTTAGTATTATATCTGAGTTTGAACATTATCGAGATTTCCCTTTTTGTCAGGCTGGAATAGACATACGTAATCAAGATTAAGTAGTAATGGGATTCCTGCGATCGCTAAATAGAAAATATTACTCACCCAACGGGTTCATATCGGATCTAAAATCTAAAATTCAGCTTCCTCCAGACCACCGGTACAAAATACAGACTGGCTAGCGTGCCGAGGGTCAAACCAAAAATGACAGAAATCGCCAGAGGACGCTGCAATTCGGCACCCAGGCCCACAGAAAACAAAATAGGTGTAAGGGCTAAAATCGTGGTCAGAGAGGTCATCAGGATCGGTTTCAACCGCCGCTCACCGCCAATATGGATCGCTTCAACGACGGAGTGTTCTTTCATAGCCCGGTTCATCATATCGACCTTAAGGATGGCATCGTTGACCAC
>JBGTCB010000501.1:0-2299 GCA_041748995.1 Saprospiraceae bacterium
AATGCCCGGCCGGTACTTTATTAAAGTACCAGAACGGACTGATATTTTCACCCTGAGGATCAGAAGAAGACTCCGAAGACAAGTGAACTGTGAGTGGAGTTAAACCAAACAAAGTGTCCATATCAATAACGGCCTTTGGTCGCGGGTTATCACTAAAACTTATTTTTCGGATCTCATAAATATTAGGTCTTTCACGATAATCCAGTACCACGTAATATAAAGCGTGATCATAAGGGCTAAATTTCAGGTATACGATTGAAAGGCCATCTAGCGTAAAAGGGTTTATCTTTTTAATTTGTCCGGGATTGTCTGCGTGGTATTCAATGGTGCGGATCCAGCCTCCAAAATCTCCGTGAAAATAGAGATCCGTATATTCTTCCGGAAAGTTACCAGACTCATAGAAATCTCCAGCCACAGAACTTATTCCATCAAAATTTTGGCCGGTTACCGGCGATCGGTCATCTTCCAAATTGAGAAAATCAACGTCGCCATTTTCGGAATAAGAGGGTATATGGGTAGTTAGTGGATTATTCTTGGTGTTTCCATAAGCAACCACCGGTTGACTATGTATAAAAACCTGATAGTGGGATGCCAAATTTTTAGATGTGTCACAAGGATCAGCACTGAAGATCTGATGATCTTTCCGCGCATCAGTAATTAGATCATTAAACCGGTAATATGGAATATCACATGATCCGGATTGGAGATTCGGCGTATGAGGATGGGGAATCCACTGATCATAAAACCCTCGATTTTTTAGCATTCCTTCGTAAAGAGGCCATCCGAAGTTTTGAGCAGGACCGGTCACGATATTTAATTCTTCAAATTGATTTCCTCCTACATCGCCAACAAAAATAACGCCGGGGTTTCCTTCCAGGGGATCAATTTCACCGGAGCCAGGTTTGACCCGGATACGAAAAGGATTGCGAAGTCCCAGAGACCAGACTTTTGATCGTATGGATTGAGGCTGAACCGGATCATAAAAAGGATTGCTGGCAACTCCCAAACCAGTCAGAGGATCGATTCGAAGTATCTTGCCGCTATAGCTATCCAGGAGTTGAGCCCGTAACGAACCAAAATCCTGGAGGGAATCGATGATACCCAGAACCTTGCCTAAACTGTCAAAACCAAACTCCTTATAATTGATCCCTCCGGTGTGACTTCCTACCCAGGTTGTACCATCCCCTGTACCGATCATCAGGGTACCATCGGTACCAAAATCCAGGCCACCGATTCCATGCGCAGGTGCCAGTACCGGAATGCCATTGGTGAGGGATTCACCTATGAGGATCGTTCGACTACTATCAATGACACTCTTAAAATCAGAAGTATCTACCTGATAGCGGGTAACCCGGGCTATCGTGGCGTTCCAGGTTTGTAATAATTCAGTATTGTACTCCGGTGTTCCGTAAAAACGGAGGTAATGAGGATCTACCACATAGGAAAGGTAGATATAGCCATTCTGATGGAACTTCGGATGAAGTACAAAGCCTAACAATCCATGATCGGCTGTCCCGGAAACCTCTTCACTTAAATTTAAAAGAGGTGTTAGCTTTTTTCCATCTTCAAATACTTGAATGATACCGTCTTGTTCCCAAATGTAGATTAACTGACTATCAGGAAAGGCAATTCCTACCGGAGTGGTGATTTCATTGGAAAACAACTCATCACTAAAGCCAGTGGGTAATTGGGCGGCAATTGTTGCATTTGTCAGAATCAGTAAATAAAAATACAATCTTCTCATACTCAGTTTAACCCTAATTCAGCTTTATTTTCCTGGAGAACACGAATAATGAAATTTATTAAATCCGTGAGTTCCATATCAATAAGTTGCGCACCTCGGTAGACTTCCTCCCTGTCTACCTTGGCGGCAAAAGTGCTGGTTTTGAATTTTTTCATGACCGACTTTGCGTCCATACCTTCGAGACCGGTTGGTCTGACAAGACTGGCAGCCACAATAAATCCCGTTAGTTCATCGGCCGCCACAATGGATTTATCTAATAGGGATTTTCTGGGTATATTCCAGATCGTGTAATGTCCGGCAATTGCATGTGCGATTTCTGTTTCACCCATTTCATTTAATTTGTCAACGATTACATTCGGATGTTGACCGGGATATTTTTCATAGTCAGCGTCATGCAAGAGACCAGTAACCGCAAACTCTTCTTCATCTTCACCAAACTTTCGAGCCAGTGCCTTCATCACCACCGATACTGTGTGGGCATGCTTACGCAGAGAATCGGTTTCTGTCAGGGAATACAGGATGTCTTGTGCCTGGTTAATGGTCATGATTTCTTTC
>JBGTCB010000502.1:0-11925 GCA_041748995.1 Saprospiraceae bacterium
TCCGGTCATACGAAACGGCGGCTGGTTTGCTGTCGAAATTAGGAATTCCACTCTCGGAAATGACAGTAGAGGAGATTCAGGCTTTGAAGGGTGTGGGGAGTGCAATCAGCGGAAAGATTCAGGAATTGCTCACTGCAGGCAAAATGAAGACTCTGGAGAGGTATAAAGAACAGGTGCCGGAGGGAATTCAGGAGATGCTGCAGATCAAAGGCTTAGGTGCCAGGAAAGTGAAAACAGCGTGGGAAGCATTAGGAGTGGAGAATGCCGTTGAACTATTATATGCCTGCAATGAGAACCGTCTGATCGAATTGAAAGGGTTTGGAGAAAAAACCCAGGAGGAGATTCGAAAGCAATTGGAGTTTTATTTAAGCAATCGCGCCAATTTCCTCTATGCCAACATTGAAGCGACAGCTCTTTCTCTATTGGACGATCTCAAAAAAACAAGTCCTGACCGTCGTTGGGAAGTAACCGGTGCATTCAGGAGGCAGGATCCGGTGTTGGATAAACTCGAATATCTGGTAGAAGACCGGGAAGGATGGCCTGATCTACAAAGTGTTAACGATTTGACCATGGGAACTCCCGGTCCTAACGATTGGACCGGTATTTTGGGGGAACAGACCACGGTAGTGATATACCGCGCTGATCCTCGGACTTTTGAGGACATATGGTTACGTACGACGGGACCCGATTCACTCCTTCCGTCTTGGAAAGCTCAAATATTTGATTCAGAAACAGCAGCATTCAGCATATTCCAAGCTCCATGGATTCCTCCGGAATCGCGCAACGAGCTGCTGGGTCTCCGGAATTTTCCTAAAAGACTCCTTGAAGCAAGGGATATCAGGGGAGTTATCCATACCCACTCAACCTTTAGTGATGGTATTGATACGGTAAGGGATATGGCCCTATACAGTAAGGCGCAAGGATACGAGTATCTGGCGATAACTGATCATTCGCAGATAGCGGTCTATGCCGATGGCATGGATGAATCAAAAGTATTGGCACAATGGCGGGAAATCGACGAATTGAATGCAGTGGATAGCGCTTTTCGGATTATCAAGGGTATCGAATGTGATATCCTTAACGAAGGTAATCTTGACTATACTGATGAGTTAAGAGCGGGATTTGAGTTAGTGATTGCATCGATTCACACCAACATTAAGATGGATGTGGAAAAAGCTACCAGTCGTTTAATCAAGGCCATTGAGAATCCGCATACCAATATAGTAGGACATCCAACCGGACGCTTACTGTTGGGAAGAAGTGGTTACCCCCTGGATATTCATAAAGTCATTGATGCTTGTGCCGCCAATCAGGTGGCTATTGAGATAAATGCCAATCCTTATCGGCTGGACCTTGACTGGACTCATATCGACTATGCGGTAGATCGAGGTGTAAAATTGTCCATCAATCCTGATGCCCATGCTAAGGAAGCTATTGATGAGATTCGTTTTGGCGTGATCATTGCAAGGAAAGGATGGTTGCCGGTAGAAAACTGCCTAAATGCATTGTCAGCAGAGGATTTTTTAGAATTCTGTAAAAAATGAGGACTTCAGGCAACTTTTACCAAAATTGACTTGTTCCCCTAGTAATAATTGATGCGAGTCTTCTTTATAACTCGGAAAAAAACTCTTATTTTTGCATAAATTAAAGTTAGTTACAATATGAAAAGTATACGATTGCCGATATCAATGTTGATGTTAGCCATGGTCAGTCTTTTTCTTGTCAGCTGCCAGGGAGATCAAAGTAAAGACGCTGCTAAAGCTGAATTGGAAAATTCCGGGGCTGATGCAATGGCCACAGGTAGCACGGTCGAGACACCTGCCGCAGATGCAGTGCCAGTTGGACCTACAACAACGATCGAGTTCACTGACACCAAACATGACTATGGTGTGATCGAACAGGGTGAAACAGTTTCCCACATGTTTACATTCAAGAATTCCGGTAGAGAACCGCTGGTCTTAAGTAATGTTAAACCCAGTTGTGGCTGTACAACACCAAAATGGACCAAAGAACCAATCGCACCAGGTGGTACGGGGGAAATTATGGTCGAATTTGATTCTAAGGGAAAAAGCGGAAAGCAGACAAAAACAGTGACGATAACCGCCAACACCGATCCTGCAACGACAGTTCTAACTATCACAGGTGACATTCAAGTACCTGATTCATCAAGCTAATACCGCAAATCATAATATAAATAGAAGACCTCACTTGATTTTCAAGTGAGGTTTTTTTTGTTTCTGTAGATAGAGAGCTGATATAGTATTGAAAGCTTTATATGATTAAACACTGCCCATAAGCCAATCTGGAAAGTGAAAGGCGAAAAAAGCAGATTTAGGATAGTGAAATGAAGATGGGAGCCATGAGTTGGATAACTCGTTGATTGCTTAACTAGGAATGGAAGGTTAGGTTTGTATTGCTTCGACTTCGAGTATATACCCTTTTCCATGCACATTTATAATTTTAACCTCGGGATCGTAAAGTAAAAACTTTCGCAATTTTGCAATGTGAACATGAGGATGTATGTCGTTGTTGAATAACTGTATTAATTGGTTATTCATTACTTCATCATCTACAATGATGGATGCATATCCATTAATGCCTGGTCTTTCACCTCTTTGTCAAACTGGGCCGCTCCAGATCTATTTCTAAAGAAATAAATATACCTGAATCGCAGTCAATCCTATCAGGGATGCCGAAACCAGTATCGTGATCACATAGATGTGGTCACTGACAGATCAAACCACCGGTCGAAAATCTTTCTAACCATATTCCATATTATGTTATTCAGCTCTCAGTCACTACTATTTAACGTTTACCTGACATTTTTAACCTTTGGTTTAGTGAACTTAGCTTTTGCTTATCCCATGAAAGTTAGAATTGCCCTACCTTAGTATCCATAAAGTAAACGCGACAATTCGTCACTATAGCATTGCGACCTAATTTCATTACAGGCAAGGCCTATTGACAATAATGATAAGTGGAAGGTAATATGGACTTTAGAAGCTGGACAGTATTAAATAGAGGAACAACTCGTATCAATACCTTTTCCTTTCTATCTTATCGCATCATAATTTTTTTATTTGTTTCTCCACTGCTTTTACCTACTACTGCTGCTGCTCAGAATGATACTGTTTATACTCCGGTAGACATGAGGGACCGGGTTTCGGTTTTTCTCGATTGCAATTCATGCGACAATACATTTATTCGTCAGGAAATTAATTTTATCGACTATGTGCGTGATCCGTTGATGGGAGATGTACACTTGTTTATTACCCAACAACGTACTGCAAGTGGTGGCCGCCGCTTTAATCTTGCGTTTATAGGATTGAGAAAATATGAGGGGATCAACAACGAGCTTAGCTATATTTCTGTGCAAACGAACACTGAGGATGAAGAGAGACGTGGCCTTATTGCTGTAATTAAATTAGGAATGGTTCCTTACCTGGCACATACTTCTTTGTCCGAACGAATGACGATTTCTATTTCTAACAGGCAGGTTGTACAGGACCCTGTGGAAGACTCCTGGAATAATTGGATATTCGAAATGTATGGAGGATTAAATTTCGAAAAAGAATCCAGTTTGAGTGCATTGGACATCAGGTATGGACTACAAGTTGATCACATCACCGAAAAATGGAGGATTCAAATGCGCCCGTATTTTAATTATAATCAGCGCAATTTTATCAATGAGAATAAAGTAATTAAAAGTGTTTTGCACAGAAATGGGTTTCAAGGGAAGGTGGTCCGCAGTCTCAGTGAAAATTGGTCTGTGGGAGTTTTTTCCGATGCCATTTCTAACACTTATCAAAATATAGATTTTGGATATTCCATAGCTCCCGCACTGGAGTATAGCTTTTTGCCTTATGCAGAAGCACTCAATAGGGAATTTACCGTTGCTTATAGCATTGGATTTGACGACCGGAGGTATTTACAGGCAACCATATATGACAAATTGAGTGAAACTCTATACTATCATGAACTGAGAATAGGAGTAAGAATACGCCAACCCTGGGGGTCGGTTACCGCAGAACTCGAGGGTTCGAATTATTTGCATGACCCCTCTAAAAACCGGATCTCATTTGATGGCAGGGTGTCATTTCGTCTTTTCAAAGGCCTCTTTATAGATTTCGATTCAGAACTCGACATGGTGAGGGATCAGATTTCCTTGCCAAAAGGCGATGTCTCGCTTGAGGATATTCTTCTTAAACAAAGGCAGCTGGCAACGAGCTATGAAATTTCTTTTTCTGTCGGACTTAGCTATAGATTTGGCTCTATCTATAATAATGTTGTCAATACACGGCTGTAATGGGTTATTTTGCAGATGTTGCTGATTTCCAGCTTCTGACCATATCGGATTCTGAAAAGTGCTATAGAAGACATCCCCGTGTTAAGGGATATCGATCCTCCAGTAGATTAATTCAGGTTTGATGAAGCTTTCGGAAGTGCATAAATTTCAATATTCTTATAGCCGCCAATTTTGCTTTGTAGATAAGGCTCAAGGACAGGATTTTCTTTTGTTTTTTGATCAGCAATAAACAAGTATTCAGCTCCCATTTCAATCTTCTCTGCAATCCGTTCAGGATTCATGCTAATACCATAATCGGTCCATCCTTTGCGATTCATGAGATAGAGAGTAATATTGATGCTATAGTCAGAAAGACTTAAGACTTTGACATCTTTTTCAATATTAAGCTCCTGCAATAAAGGCTCGAGCTCACTAAAAGCCTGAAATATGTCGCGATGATGCAGGTTACGGTAATCGTTGATATCATAGCGTTCCAGTATTCTTCGCCGGCTAAAATCCGCACTATGTATCAGGACCACCAGGAGTATGATGGGTGTCAGTGCTGAGTTTAATAGATATGGAAATTTGGTTTTTAATGATTGAAAGAAACATAGCAATAATAAAGGAATCAATATGTAAAGGTCAATAATGTAATAATCATGCCATTGAAGTGCTTCGTAGAATAAGAGGCAAAATCCCAGGGAACCACTGCCAACAAGGACAAGTAATAATAATGAAGGTCTTTCAACCCATTTTTGGAAAATCAAAGTCCAGATGGAAAGAATGGCAAACATTACCTCTACAATGGGTCTGAAATAGTCCCACTGCAGATGAATGATAATGTAGCGCCATGTTTCTGTGATTTGAGCCATGGTTAACTTCCATATCGGCAAGATGCCAATAAGAAATATCCCGCCGGTATGCCTGCTATTGTAAAAAACAGCGTATTGATACCATAAAAATGGAATGATCAATACAGATAGCATCACACCAATTTCCCAAAATTTCTGTTTGAATATTTTCCTCTTCGAGACTTTTACCTGAAAAAACTCTAATAAGTAGAGGATGAGAATCGCAATAAATGAGATGAGCGAAGAAACTTTAAGCAACGCGGCAAATGTGTAGAAAACACAACTCCAGATGAGATCCCCTGAGACCTGATTGCGTTTATATCGATAGAAAAAGTAAAGCCCCGCCATAGCCAGAGAAAGTGCCGGGATATTCATTAAGAAGTTGTTGCTGTAGTAAACTAGAACCGGTGATGTAAAAAGCAAAAGACCGGTGAACAAACCTGCAAAAGAATTTTGCAATTCTTGTTCGACCATCCTGACCATTGCCAGTAAGCCAAAGAAAAACATTAAAGCTACTACCAACCGATACACCCATATGTTCCGGCCGGTTATTTTCCAGATTTTCGCAACTGTATAATAGATAATCGGAAACTCACTGAGGGTTTTACCTGTACCATCCTCACCCAGGTAATGCACAGAGGGTTCTAGAAAGGGGTTTTGATCATCATAATAGTTTGTTGCCAGTGAGAGACAATCAGCTTGTCTCCATTGATGAATACTCTGAGGCAAATGAAACATGGACTCGTTATATTGATAAACAAGAGCCATGACAACAAAAATTAGACTAAAGACTAAGAGTGAGTACCTGGGAAAGTAGTGTCTTGTTGATTGTGTTGACATAATCTGAAATACGTAGCAGTATTGCCAGCTGGTTAATGCCTTAAATATGGTCAATTCCACCCAGTCAAGAGAATTTTTTGCAGATTGCTTTTAGCCTCGTCAGGAGATCTTATCTTCGCCATTTGTTAAATAGGTGATCACCCGTGAAAGTATTTCAGACATTATTATGAAGCATTATCTGTCCTTAGTTAAATTCAGTCATACGATCTTTGCTCTGCCTTTTGCTTTTCTGGGTCTTTTTCTCGGATTTTTTCATACAGGTACATTTAGTCCGGATTGGTTTCTTATGCTGAAAGTCCTTGCTTGCATGGTGTTTGCACGTAGTGCAGCAATGGCTTTTAACCGGTATATAGATCGGGATATCGATCAAATCAATCCCCGAACAGCATTGAGAGAGATTCCGGCAGGGAAAATAGCTGCCAGACACGCTTTATTCTTTGTAGTGTTAAACTGTCTGCTTTTCATTGGGACAACTTACTTTATCAATCCGGTTTGTTTTTATCTGTCACCGATTGCGCTATTGGTGGTTTTAGGCTATAGCTATACGAAACGGTTTACTTTCCTTTGTCATCTTATTTTGGGCCTGGGTCTGTCATTGGCTCCAATCGGTGCTTATCTGGCAGTCACCGGATCTTTTGCCCTTATCCCGGTGCTCTACAGTTTGAGTGTATTATGCTGGGTTGCTGGTTTTGACATTATATATGCTCTTCAGGATGAAGAATTTGATGCTAAAAATGAATTGCATTCGATACCGGTGCATTTCGGAAGTAAAAACGCCTTAGCTACTTCGTCAGTTCTTCATATCATTTGTGGTCTGTTGATTATTTTTGCTGCCTGGCTGAGTAAGGATATGTTGAGTCAGTTGGATTGGTTGCACTGGATTGGCGCCGGTATTTTTGTTTGTTTGTTAGCCTACCAACACAGCCTGGTAAAGCCAGGAAAATTAGATAAGGTTAATTTAGCTTTTTTTACTACGAATGGATTTGCAAGTATGTTGTTTAGTTCTTTTTTTATAGCGGACTTATTTTTGTGATATTAGAAGATTATTGAAGAATTTGCACATTTTAATTAGTGCATTATTTCGATGGCTTATTTTATTTTTTTCGAAACTATCCATCTGTGCAAATGTTTTTTGTTCACCCATGGGCAAAAAGATAGAGTCATATCCAAACCCTCCTGATCCTTTTCTGGAATGGGTAATTTTTCCGGCACAAACACCCGGGAAAGTATAAATCTTACCCCTGTAAATCAAAGCTATTACAGTTTTAAACCGGGCTGTTCTGTTGGTTTGATTTTCCAATTCCTTTAAAACTTTGTGGATATTGTCTTCTGCCCCCCGTCCAGGTCCTGCATACCGTGCTGACAACACGCCGGGTTGTCCGTTCAATGCCTCAATTTCCAAACCAGTGTCTTCTGCAAAACAATCAACTTGATATCTATCATAAATAAATTTCGCTTTCTGAATGGCATTTCCTTCGATAGTTTTAGAAGTCTCCGGTATTTCATCAGTGCAATGCAAAGCATCCAGACCCTTAATAACGAACGGAATAATTACAGGCATTGCCTTCAATATTTCATTGACCTCCCTTATTTTATCAGGATTGCTTGTAACGAAAAAGATGATATCCATTTTTTTTAGGTCCGGTCCTATTGATTTAATTTCTTCAATGATTCCCAGAGCAATCTCTTCCTGGATAAGTCACTTTCAATTTCGCTAAGCGAATCAGAAAATAGAAATTGATGGCCCTTTAATTGAAATAAATTATAGCATGAATGAGAAACAGCCATTCCAAGTGCTTTAGGCTTGATACCAAAACAGAGTATGGTTTTAAATTCACGATTTTGCTTCAACAAGGGGTAAAGATAAAATGGTCTTTGACCCACAATTAATTGGTAAGTATCCCGATCCTCAGTAACTCCGATCGCTAGCAAAATGTTGGATAAGAGAGTCTGTAATGATGAATCCTTTGCCTCCGGATTAGACAAAACAATCCAGAACTTTCCATCTGGAGATCCATAAGAACCAGAGGGAGCAGATTGAGGAATGTCATAGATTGGCAAGTCTTTAAACGGATTCATGATATGCTTTTTTTACAAAGATGCAATTTAAACCGGTGTCCTCAGACATGAGTAGCGTGATTGATGAGCCAAATAAAATCCAAAGGGAGATCAGAGAAAGCAAACAGATTCCGCTAAAAATTCGTTATTGTTAATAACAATCGGCCAATAGAGAGATTAAAATAACTATTTTTACTAAGATTAAACTATTGAAGACATAATGGACATCAGGATTGAAAAGGTAAAGACCTCAAAGCTCAAACAGACTGACTTAAATAATATTCCCTTTGGCAGGGTATTTACGGATCATATGTTTGTCATGGATTTTAAGGATGGTCAGTGGCAGGATGCCCGCATTGTGGGGGTCGATAGCATTCCGATGCATCCGGCTAATCTAACATTGCACTATGGGCAGTCGATATTTGAAGGTATGAAAGCTTCAAAGAATGAAGATGGAGTACCTTTGCTATTCAGAGTGGATCAACATGTTGCACGTATGAATGCATCTGCAAAACGAATGTGTATGCCCAATATTGAACCCGGGATGTTTACAGAAGCGGTGCGACAATTGGTAATCATCGAAAAGGATTGGATACCTGATCAGAAGGGGAGTGCTCTTTATATACGTCCCTTTATGTTTGCCACTGATGAATTCTTAGGAGTTGCTCCATCAGAAACCTATAAGTTTATAGTTCTTACACTGCCAGTCGCACCTTATTATAGTAGACCGGTGAAACTCTTCGCCAGTACCCAGTATATCCGGGCTGCACAAGGTGGTGTGGGTGAAGCCAAGACAGCAGGTAATTATGCTGCTTCTTTGCTGGCATCCAAACAAGCCCGGGACAAGGGATTTGATCAGGTTCTTTGGCTTGATGGTAAGGAATTTAAATATGCACAGGAGGTTGGTACAATGAATATCTTTTTTGTGATCAACAATGTAGTTCTTACTCCACCAACGGATGGTGCCATTTTGAAAGGAATCACCCGTGACAGTTTCTTTCATATTTTAAGAGATAAAGGTTTTACCGTTGAGGAAAGACCTGTGTCAATGGATGAAGTAGTGGAGGCCTATTTGAATGGTACTCTAAATGAGGTATTTGGCTCCGGAACTGCAGCCGTTGCTGTTGATGTTGCCCAAATTGCTTATAAAGACATATTGATAGAACTGAATCCGGGTTCAGACAGTTTGGCTCAAATGCTCAAGGAAGAGATAAACGGTATGCGTACTGGTCAGATCGACGATAAATTTGGTTGGGTAGAGCCCGTTTTTGAGGTTGAAAGCGTTTAGCCGGATAGCATCACATAGCTAGAAATCGTCAATTATAAGACATTGAGAAACCACGGTTGAAAGACCGTGGTTTTTTTTTTGGTTTTTTTTTAATGAGTTTATATATCGAATATCAACATATAAAAAATTGTGTAATGTATTCTAACATATGATAACTATAATCATATTATAGTTTTTTATAATGTTTAGAGTGCTGATAGTAAACTTTCAGTATATGTTCCCGTGCTTATATGTGTCATTGGGCTTTCTCTTGCCTTCTGTCTTCTCCTTTTTACACATTACGGATAATCTTAATGCATAAGTTTTTTTTGCCATCTGTTGCCCTACCCAAAATTTAGGGCTTTGGTATTGTTCTTGATAATAATATGACGGGCTGATAAAAATGAATACGCCCATGTTTGACTTATGCAGAAACCGAAAATTTTATTTAACTAAAACTATTACTCATGAAAAAGACGAGTTTTACTTCTTCGGATTATTCGTGTTGGTTCTTACCTCGACTTACACGTATTAGTTCGCCTTTCAAATACTTGCAGATGATGTTTCTGCTGGTAGTTGGGGCGATTAGTACGTATGGTCAGATTGGTCCGAACTGTACGCACATTAATGCCTCGATAGGGGCAGACGACACTGCTCGGATACTGGTAGGGGAGTTGGTTACCAACGCTACGCAGATCCAGTTGCAGGGTGATTCCCTGACGATAGAGATATTGGGGAGTTACGGACAGCGGATATTCTATATAGAGAATGTAGGTCCTGGGTATGAGATCGCGCTGTATGCGTGTCCTCATATCGGGAAGCAACTGAAGGTGAATGCTTCAATAACGGGAGGTACGGGAGGTACCTGTTGGAGTTATTTGACCTTTAAACAGGGGAATGGCCCGGTGATATTGGGGAGATCAAAGACAGTATACTGTTTTGATCCTTTGGTGGTAGGTGGTCATATCCATGATGTACCCCCGCAGGCACTGGTACCATGCCGGGGATCGGAGCCGGCGAAATTTGTAGCAGACTGGGTGGATCCGTTTGATTGTGATGCGGCGTTGTTAGGCACGGCGGGGAATGATACAGCGAAGATCATCTACCGGGAGTACGAGTCGTTTGATAAAAACGGAGTAAGGGGCTCGGGCTACGATACGATCTATGTATTACGATTGCCGCAGATCACGTTAGACAATGCGTTTTGTGTGGAGCGGGATACGGTTTATTGTGGAGAAGGAGGCAAGATAGGCCCGTATATGGTAGCGGGTTATGGTTTTGATTATGGAGCGATGCCCTCACCGCAGATCATAGAGCGCTATCAGGCGATCAGTTTTGTAGAGACGAAATACAATCCGGTGACACGGAAGCTGGAGTTTTATCCGGCGTATTTTGATCCGAAATGCGGGATCAGTGTCCATGTGGATGCCTGGCCCTTAGGGGGTGGCGAATGTTCACAGCAGTATAAGGTGAATGTAGAGATCAAACAAACATGTTGGGGTACCCCTGGGTTGTATACCGGTCCAGGATCCTCGGATGTCATAGCGAACTTTATCGAGACCTATCATCCGAAACATTGGGAATATACAAGAAGTAAGACGAGTGGATCTATAATAGCCAACGGAACCAACCTGGGATCCGTACCGGCCTTTGATGGTAATTTCAATCGACCGAATCCGGATTTGAAGTTGATCGATGCGCTTGGAGCGATGAATTACACCTTGTATAATGGTACAGGGATTACCACGGCGAATGATTACGCAAGGATGTGTGTGAACCTTCCGACGGAAGGGGATTTGACCTTTACGATCGCGGGATCGAATGGTACCCACGGAGGCTACCGATTAAACGATGAGTATGTGGCCTTATCCAATGGCACCTACACATTGTCGTTGGATGCGTGCGATGCTTTTTGTTTTGAGAGCCGGGGCTCGCTGATCACTGTAAGTGGATTATCATGGACCGAGACGGTGGTTGCTTCACCCCTGGAGATGGTGAGTGAAGGTTATTGGAGATGTGAGTTTTGGTTAATCGATCTGGACACGTTGCCTCCATTGGTGGAGTGTGATCTGGATGCGAAAGCGCATAGCGATCAGCTACATGGAGATACGTTGTATATACCAGCGGGTACCCATGAGTGTGCTGCACATGCGTATTTGCCACCGGTATATGTAGAAGATGACTGGAGTGGGGTGAAGTTTGTCAAAGCGATCATCCCAGGAATCGCCACGGTGGTATTTGAAAAATCACCGACGATCAAATACTTATATGAGAGCCACAAGCAGGTAAAGATACCTCATGGCGGCGCGATACCGATCTATTATGAGGCCTACGACAGTTGCCACAATATCGGCTACGATACGTGTTGGGTGAAGGTAAAAGACTATACCAAGCCGGTGGCGATATGTGATAAAGGAGTTACAGTAGGCTTAAGCAGCAAGAAAGTATGGGTAGATGCGAGTACATTTGACGAAGGGAGCTGGGACAACTGTGGGGTGAATCTGTTGTTGGCCCGAAGAGCGGACTGGTATGAAGCCTGCGTCGATCTATGTGATTCGTATGTGTGGTGTTGCACGAATGAGCATTACGATTCGTTGTACTGTGTCAAACTGGAAACAGACAAA
>JBGTCB010000503.1:0-11742 GCA_041748995.1 Saprospiraceae bacterium
AGTGTTCGATTTTACTGGTTCTTACGGAACGGACATGCAAATACAACTCGGAAATTTCTTCCATGAATATCTGGTTCGCACTAAGGGTCAGAAGGAGACAACTCCACCTGAAAATTGGAGAAGAGCCTTTCAGTATTTAACGGATTACCTTCATTCCACAAAGAAAAGAAAGGGAAAATTTGTTGTTTTTATAGATGAATTACCCTGGTTGGACACACCCCGTTCGGGTTTCGTTTCGGCGCTTGAATACTTTTGGAACCAGCATTTTTCTAAAATGAAACAAGGGATTTTAGTGGGATGTGGATCAGCCAGCTCCTGGATACAAAAGAAAATCCTGCGGTCAAAAGGAGGTCTTTATAACCGGGTTACGCAGCGTATCCGATTGAAACCGTTTACTTTAGCTGAAACAGAGGCATTCTGTAAGTCAAGGAGGATACAACTAAGCCGCTACCAGATCCTGCAAGTGTACATGGCCATGGGTGGGATCCCTCACTACTTGAAGGAGTTGCTTCCTGGTAAGAGTGCCAGCCAACTTATCGATGAAATTTGCTTTTCGAAATCCGGCCTTTTACACGATGAATATTTATCCCTGTACCAATCCCTGTTTAATAATCCTGAACCTCATTTAACCATCATAGAGACTCTAGGGGCAAAACCAAATGGTCTTACCCGAAAAGACATTGTTCAGTATACTGGCTTGCCTGATGGAGGTACTGTAAATCGAACCCTGGAAGATTTAGTGGAGAGTGGATTTATTATGCGATATCAACCCTTCCTCAAATCAAAGAAGGATGCCATTTATAAGTTGACGGATTTGTATTCTTTATTTTATATAAAATTTATCCAGCCTTCATTAGCCCGTGGTCAGGGTTCATGGAAAATGCTGGCCAATAGCGCTTCCTATCATGCGTGGAGTGGCTATGCATACGAAACCGTTGGTATGCTCCACATCAATCAGATCAGAAAGGCCTTGGGTATCAGTGGTGTTTATTCCGAGATATCCGCATGGAAATTTACCGGTAGTGATGAAATGCCCGGTGCCCAGATTGACTTATTAATCGATCGGAAAGACCAGGTCATTAATCTCTGTGAGGCCAAATTTTCGGATAAGGAATTCGTCATTAACAAGTCGTATGTCGCCGACCTGAGAAAAAAAAGATCCGTTTTCGCGCAGGTGACCGGTACCAAAAAATCAGTTTTTACAACTTTGATCACCACCTATCCAGCCATGCAAAACAAATATTATTTAGAGGAGATCCAATCAGAGGTAACCATGGATGCACTATTTGCCCATGAGTGAAAATTGGAGCGTTTTGTCATGATATCGTTTTGGATAAAGGACTCTTTTCTTTTTTTCGAATGCCTGCAATTTGAAAACGAGCGGGGCCACAGGCATCACTTCACCTCTGAACACCTACCCTGGATGTTCATTTTCTGCAGAACATAAAATTCTCGACTCTTTCTTGCCTCAATTGCAGAACCCCTATCATCATGCACATTGCGCAACAGCTCTACCACTTGGGTCTGCGATTCATCTGGTGGTATTATAAGCCCGGGCTCGCCGCAGAAGATCTGTAATATGTGAAATTGAGGTTGTACAGCATTTTTCCACAAAAAAATTGAACTTGTACAGCATTTTTCCGTTATTTGTATTATAAATAAAAATGTATGGCAACCAAGGAATTAACCAGACTTGACCTGCGCATTCCCCGCAAGCAAAAGGACTATTTTGAAAAAGCATACGAAATAGGTGGTTTCCGGTCGCTTACTGATTTCCTGATTAGCGCTGCTTCCGAAAAAGCCGAAGCCATTATGGAGAAGCACAATAATTGGCTATCGTCTGAAAATGATCGGAAGATTTTCTTTAATGCACTTGTAAATCCTCCTGCGCCAAATGCGAAGTTAAAGCAGGCCATGAAGAAACATGCTGAATTCAAGTCGAAGAAGTAAATGCTTCATACAATTGCACTGAACTCTTCGCACAAGAAAAAATCTTTCGCATGTGAAGAACCTTCATTGGAGAATTACCTGAAGAAACAGGCTGGTCAGGATGTTAAGCGGCAAGTCGCGGTTTGTTTTATTTTGGAAGGAGATAGAGGGATTGTCAAGGGTTATTATACATTATCCTCCGACAGTGTTGACCGGGCCTTACTTCCAGAGGAGTTGCAAAAGAAACTGCCCTATAAAACCCTCCCCGTTACCTTGCTAGGTAGACTCGCTCGTGACATTAATTACAAAGGAAAGGGAGTTGGAGATTTGCTGTTGGCCGATGCACTAAAGCGCGCCTATCAAGCTACATCGACAATCGGTTCCTGGGCTGTTGTAACTGACCCTATAGATGACAAGGCCCGAAGATTTTATGAAAGTTTCGGTCTTATTTCATTAGAGAGTGGAAGGATGTTTATTCCTATGGACACTATTAAGGCATCTATTCTTTGAACAAGGCTGAAGGACTCTCTGTACGCTGCCTCAAGGATTGACCCTGTGGATCCCGCTCTGCGGGAGCACCGGGAGCTGCTATTCCACAGGATTGACCCAGTTGAATAGAGATGTAGTCAAGAGTAAAAAGTAAAAGGTTGAAAGTAAAAAGTGTTCTCACTTATAATTTTCATTTTTCATTTTTCAACTTTTAACTCCCTCAGGGAACGTGACCTTCTATCTATTGGAGTAGAATTGCTAATTGTCAAGAAAAGATTAGGAGGTTTAAAAGCGGTAGTTGCTATATGGGTGTTTTCCGCCAATCACTTTCCAATACAGAAATTCCTAAAAATATGCTCCAGCAAATCATCGGTGGATATTTCACCGGTGATTTCACCCAGATGGTAAATAGCCTGCCGCATATCCATGGCGATAAAATCGCTGGTGCTTTGCTTCTCAAATCCGGTGAGGACTTTCTGTAAGGCGATATCCGTTTTTTGCAATGCATCGATATGCCGGGTATTGGTGACGATGACGGACTCATTATTCAATTGAGAACCAGCGATTAAATCATAGAGATAATTTTCGAGATATTCGATGTTCATATCATTTTTGGCACTGACCGGAATAAAATCATCGTGTTTTAAATAGGGTGATACAAATTCCTCGGCTTTGGCATAGGGATTTAAATCCATTTTATTGGCAACAGCGATCAGAGACAGATTTTTATTTTCGAGTTCCCGGAGATCGCGGGTGACTTCTGCAGCTGTAGTTTGGGCCACATCAAAAACGTAAAGCAGAAGGGAGGCCTGACCGATTTTTTCCATCGTTTTTCGGACTCCGATTTCTTCAATCTGATCTTGTGCTTCTCGAATACCAGCGGTGTCAATCAGACGAAAATTAATTCCCCGAATATTTAATATTTCCTCCACGGTGTCGCGGGTGGTACCGGCAATTTCACTGACGATGGCGCGGTCTTCCTTTAATAGTCGGTTTAATAAAGTGGATTTACCGGCATTGGGCCGGCCGGCAATCACGGTAACCACACCGTTTTTAATCGCATTTCCCAACCGAAAAGAATCAATTAATGCATGTATTGTTTTTTGAGTACTTTTCACTAATTCCATTAATTCACTACGATCGGCAAATTCAACGTCTTCTTCGGCAAAATCGAGCTCGAGTTCCAGCATGCCGGCAAAGTGAATGAGCTGATTTCGTAATTCCCCGATTTTATCCGAATAGCCACCGCGCATTTGCTCTATCGCGATTTTATGGGAAGCCGCCGATTGTGAAGCAATTAAATCACTCACGGCTTCCGCTTGCGATAAATCCATTTTTCCATGCAGAAAAGCCCTTAAAGTAAATTCCCCCGGTTGAGCTATGGTGGCTCCTTTTTCCAGGCAGCGCTCCATGACGTTTTGCAAAATATAAGATGATCCGTGACAACTGATTTCAACGACATCTTCACCGGTATAGGAATGCGGTCCTTTAAAAAGGAATACCAGGACTTCATCAATGGTTTGCCCTTCCTGATCGACGATATTTCCAAAATGAATGGTGTGCGTTTTTGCCTTTTTCAAACTGGCTCCGGAAAAGATGGCATCGACAATAGAAAAGGCTTTGGGTCCGGAGAGCCGGATCACCCCGAGCGCCCCGGTTCCCGGAGGGGTGGCGAGGGCAATAATGGTCGAATTGTGGTGCATACCAATCATTAAAGCAAAGGTACGAAGAAAGGCAGGTAGACTGACAAAGTGGAGCAACCGAAGCTGAATAAAGTAATTCTCCAAGATCAACTCCGTACGAGGGAAACCATTCGGTAGAGTTGCTAAATATGGGATTTCTTGATTTTTACTTAATTTAAAGGCAAATTAATTTTCCAGATCCATGATGAACAGAAGATCATTTCTTGAAAAGGCGTCTTTGGGATCAACCCTGATTGCATCTCCTTTCACTATTCCCTTTTTACCGGCAGAAACGAAATTGAGGGTCGGTTTGATCGGTGCCGGATGGTATGGTATGGTGATCACCGAAGCAGCCCTGGCCGTGGGTGGGGTCGAA
This sequence comes from Saprospiraceae bacterium, assembly GCA_041748995.1. Lineage (GTDB taxonomy): Bacteria > Bacteroidota > Bacteroidia > Chitinophagales > Saprospiraceae > JABDMH01. The sequence continues at coordinate 4,477 of JBGTCB010000503.1, forward strand.
GTGATTGGGGTATGTGATGTCGATTCAAAGCATCTGACGGAAAGTATCGATAAACTTGAAAAAATCCAGGGTAGCCGGCCCAAAGCCTTTAAAGATTACCACGAATTACTGGATCAAAAAGATCTGGAAGCCGTATTCATTGGCACTCAACCCCACTGGCATGCCCTGCAATTTGTAGCAGCGTGCGAAAAGGGACTGCCTGTCTATTGCGAAAAGCCGCTCTCTTATGATGTCAATGAAGGCCTCGCCATGATCAAAGCAGCCGAAAAGGCAGGTAATATCGTGCAAATCGGATTTCAACGCCGGCAAAGTGAAGCCCTTAAAAGAGTAAAGGAATTTATAAGTAATGGTGAAGCCGGTGCGATCCGTCAGGTCGCTGCTCAAATACATTATAATCCTGCACTGGAAGATCATACGATCCAGGCACCACCTCCTTCCCTCGATTGGGAAGCCTGGTGTGGTCCGGCGCCAAAGCTGGATTACCGACCCAGCATTGGACATAAGAGCTGGAGACTGGAAAAAGAATATGGTAACGGACATCTGGTCGACTGGGGTATCCATCACATTGATATCATCCGGGTTATACTGGATCTCGATATGCCACATACCTTTCAGTCGCATGGAGGTATATTTCAACTGGAGGGAAAAATTACCTCACCAGACACTTTGGATGCCCATATGCTTTTCGATCAGTGTACCGTAAAATGGCAACACCGGCTCTGGGGTACCGGAGATCTGAATAAGAAATATAATAACGGCATCTTTTTTTATGGTGATAAAGCCACCGTTTTTGGCTCCGACAACAAAATGCTGGTTATGTCAAACGCAAAAGATGCTGAGATGGTGGAATATGATATCCCTACGCCTGATACCCGCGAACGTCATATGGCCGAATTTCTGAAGGCAGTGAAGGCCAACGATCGCAAATTGATCGGCTGTCCGGTTGAGGATGCTTTTCGATCGACAGCGATGGTTCAATTGGCTACCATTGCTTATAACACCCAAGCGGAAATTAAATGGGATACCAAAAAATATCAAATTATTGGTAATAAAGCTGCTTCTGCAGAACTGGCCAGACCTTATCGGGAAGATTATAAGAGACCGTAATTCAATTACGATTGAAGATTTACGATGTGCGATTTTTGTCTTTGTAGCGTCCTGAAATAGGTTGATCTGGTTATGTAAATTTAAAACAAAAGTGTGCACCTTAAAGAGGGTGACAACGCTTTGAAATGCAGGGATAGCACCGTATTTAAATAGTTCATCACCGAAAGCTGTCACCCCTCGAAGGTGCGACAGCTTAATTTCCTGCACTGCGGTGTCGCACCTTAAGGGGTGACACCGCAGTGAAAGGCAGCGGTAACAACGCTTTGAATGAGTTATGAGAGAGTGATTGCGGTGTTTGAAATTCATCGATAATATTTAATTAACTTTATTGCTAATAAAATCGAGCCTTATGAATATCAGTAAATCTACCTTCCGTTTTCTCAAAGATCTAAAATCAAATAACGACCGCGATTGGTTTAATGCCAATAAAGATTCCTATCAACAAGCTAAAGAAGAATTTGAACAATTCATCGATGCATTAATCATGCGGATTGCCCAATTTGACTATAGCGTGTCCCATTTTACAGCCAGGGATTGTGTCTTCCGGATATACAGGGATGTGCGATTTTCCAAAGATAAATCTCCCTACAAGACGCATTTTGGGGCGCATATTAGCGGTGCTCCTAAAAAGTCTGAAATCCATACGCGGGCAGGTTACTATATTCATTTGGAGCCGGGTGCCTCGATTTTGGGAGGTGGTGCATATCTGCCCGAATCAAAATGGTTGAGAGCAATCCGGGAAAAAATATTTTCAGAAACCAGCGATTTTAAAAAGATACTAAATCAGAAATCCTTCAAAGAGTATTTTGGTCAGATCGATGGTGATAAACTGGTAAGAGCTCCCAAAGACTTTCCTGCCGATCATCCGGACATTGAACTCCTAAAACAAAAGAGTTTTTTAGCTACACACCAGTTGAAAGATAAAGACGTCCTGGCCGATGATTTTTTAAATCATAGTACCCAAGTCTTTAAAACACTTTATCCGTTTGATACCTTTTTAAATGCTGCAGCTAATCTGCGTTCGTAGGAGGGTGTTGAAATACGCAGTTTAGAGCTGAAGGCTGTCAGATTACATTGCCGGATTTCCGATTAAGCAAACGTAGGGGCCAATAGATACGCCTTCATGATCTTGCTATATCGTCCTGAGTCGGACGACCTCAAAAAAAAACTAGGAGGCTGTTGAAATACCCAACTTGAGCTGATATTTATCAGATCATATATTCTATAAAGAAACCCAGCCGTTCTCGGCGTTTCTGACTTCGCTGATCCCTGCCCGGCATGCCTCGGCAGACGGTGTCAGTCAGTTACGATCCGGTATCTCCTTCGTCTCGCTTTATCAGAAAAGCGACGATTTACGGCTTCAGGATCAAACTGAGTATTTCAACAGCCTCCTTGCCGAAAACGGGAAGTTAGCGGCTAAATAATTTAAGATTTGGAGACTGTTTAGTTTTGGCCTCCCGGTGCTACGACAGAATAACCATTCGTACCGTGATATTCTTTGACTTCGTCGACGAATATTTCGCGGTAATTAATTCCGGCATTGAGGGAATTTTGTACACTTTGTTTTTCCTTCCATCGCCAGTAATACAAACCGATTTTGTAGCCGCCACCGTTATTTATGTTGTTATAGATGGTCTGGATATTGTTCATTGTATATACCAGCTGACCACCGAGCCAGATATTCACCAGGCCACCGGTTTTTGACCACTTTACCTGTACGGTCATATCCATCCACTGACCTCTCTGGATGGTGCCAACGGAAACCGGATCATACCAGGTAGGACTGGTACTGTTTCCTCCCTGCCTTTGTAATACAATTTCGTCACCCATGACTTCCAATGCGATGAGAGGCGATCCGGGTGAACCATGTTGCCACTGAGCAATGATAAATCGCACATCATTCATAATGGATTCAGGCGCAAATACGAAATTGGTGGGGAAAAAATAACTAATTCCATACCACATTTCTTCACCTTCTACCGGATATCTATCGATTGGGGAGTTGTGGTGGGGTGCCAGTTCCGCTCGATGGTTTGGTTCTCCGATTGGCCAGACATTGGGGTTGCTTGGTTTTAAATAAAACCGGGTGCTGTAGTTTCCGGTCCTGGAGTATGTATTGGATCGTTCGATGGCAAAATCACTAAATTCACTTGCGGGAGCGATGCACACATTAAATTTATAGTATTCATTCCACGAAGCTCCATCCATACATCCGTTTCCATTGTCGTTCGGATCGGGAGCCCGATACGGTTCCACCTCGTTAGGCTCGGAAGAACTTTCAAAATCCATGTCAATGTTTGCGGTAACCTGGTTGCTGCCATCAGTTGCTACCTCCAGGAGACCGGTGTAAGAGAAGGTTCCTCCTACAAGATCAAATACTCCATAGATTGATACAATACCACTATTTCCAGTAAATATTCCACTTGATTGCGAAAATCCATAACCCATTACAGTCACAGTTCTTCCATCATTGATATTAACAGTAGAAGTGTAGGTTGAATTAATGATAAACCCACTCACATTTACATTGAGATTTATAGTACAGTTTGTGTTCCTGCTTCCATCAAAAATGACGATATCAGAATTACCAGGTAGCACGCCCACAGAAGATCCTCCCGGGCTAAGTGACCAGTTGGTCGTACTATTCCAGTTGCCGGAAGAGGAACCGATCCAGTAATAATTTGCAGAAAATAAAAATAGGGGATTTAGATAGCATAGAAAAATGATAAATGAAGAAATTGATTTAAATAAATTCGAATAATTAATTGGTTGTGACATTGGCTTATATTTAACAATTAGGAAATGATTTTCAGCTAATTGTCTTGAGCGCCAATTCGTAAAATTTTATACGGAATTTATTGTGTCATCAACATAGAATGCCCTGTACCAACTAATGAATTTATTGTTGGAAGTAATTACAGTCTAAGCAACTAGTAAACATAGAATGGCCTGTACCAACTAATGCATTTATTGTTGGAAGTAATTAAAGTCTAAGCGACTAGTAAACATAGAATGGCCTGTTCCAACTAATGCATTTAGTTGGAAGCAGTTTATAAAGCCTCTAAGCGGTTAGTGGTATTTAAAAGGGTTTAATACTTTTAATTATCTTTTTTTTTATGGTTATCCTTTCATTAATAATAATACTTCTCCATTAACACATCGCAAAGGGTTTGTAACGGGTCTTGGGTGTACTTAAAAAGAATTTCTTACTTTCTTGTGGATTTATTGCTTTGAGATTCGCAAAGAATGGCCCTTGTTCTAAGTTGTACTCATTACAAGGGAGTATGCATCGGTTCAACGATACATGAATTACTGCAATAGGGTGACAGGTTAACAGGCATCCGATTCCCGGATGAATCAAATAAAATTACTAAGCCAACCGGAGTAGCTTCGAAAGATCCTATTTAATCAAATTTGAATTAAATGTATTTTCAAATATGGAGATCGTTTAGACAATTAAAAAAAAGTTTTTAATTGTTTTGAGCATCTTGCTTCGTAATAAGCAATAGAAGTGTGCATTCGCAAGGAATGAATAGGACGCTGCATTTAATTTCAATTGGAATGATGAGCAAGGTAACATTTTTTTGTAATACGTTGTTTTTTTTTTTTGAATGACTTAACATTTTATTTGTACATGGGTAACCATGTTGTTGTAGGTTAAGTTCGTTTCCTGTCTGAAAGTAGATGGATAAGTGCCAGGACTCCGTTAAAATGGGATATCTGGGCCGAATGTTTTGTGGTTGGCGGATAACCGAAATATGTGATAAAAGTCACAATCGGATTTTAAATAAACTCTCGGGAGGGGGACCATGACCAGGTCTTGTCGGTTAGCACTGGTAGATGGAAGAATTGGACAAGTGACCACTTTGTTAGATTAGGAGGGATTAAAAGGCTGGCGTCGTGCTCATCTCGTTGTGTTTCTCCTCCTTGTAGAGTTTCCATCAATGGAAATCAACTTGTCCTACCGCCTTACCCTTTGTGTCTCCCCTACAGGGCCGGCTACTGCCGGCAGGCCTGTACGGCAAGCTTCAGCAGAGGGTCATTCAGACGACCCAATCTTCCTTCAGCATCTGCGTGGCAGATGGATCGCTTTACGGTTTCGGCATCAGTCAGCGGATTTGATCAGCCTTCTGGAAGAGCAGTTTATTCCGAAATGCCATTCCTGGGGAACCTCCGGCACTATTTCCTTGTACTAACTCACGGGATGTACTTTCCCGGTGCATTGGCAACGATTCAGCCACTGGAAAATAAAACTATGAAGATTCAGCTCAAGACCAAAGATCTGGTCATTTTTGAAAGTGCTTTGTTCAGAACGACCACCACTCTGGTCTTCGGAGAAGATTATCTGATCCTGGTTGATCCCAACTGGCTACCAGTCGAAATCCAATTCATAAGCGACTATATCTCTTTGCACGGTAAGAGGAAACATCCTTATTTACTCTTTACGCATTCAGACTATGATCATATTATAGGCTATGGAAAGTTTCCGGATTGCACGACGATTGCATCTCAAAACTTTGTTGAAAACAGAAAGAAAGCCTTCATCCTGGATCAGATCAAAATATTTGACGATGCAAATTACATCGAGAGAGATTACCCCATCCTATATCCGCAAATCGACATAGTCATTACCACCAACTATGAACAAAGGCAGATTCAGGGTGAAACCTATATCTTTCACCAGGCAGAAGGACATAGCCAGGATGGGCTGCTGACGTATCAGGAATCCCAGGGAATCTTAATTGCAGGGGATTATCTGAGCAATATCGAATTCCCTTATGTGGAGCATAGTCTTTTGAAATACCAGCAGACCCTGGATAAATTGGAAACCCTGATCGCTGAGAATGGGGTCGGCCTTCTAGTAACCGGACATGGCGATTTTACCAAAAGCAAATCAGAGATGTTGAAGAGGATTGGAGAGTCCCGAAAATACCTGAATGATCTTGAATGGGCAGTTCGATCTGGTCAGTCCTTCGATTTAGACCAACTTTTTAAAAGATATAAGTTTCCCGGAATAATGAAGAAATTTCATGAAGCGAACTTGAAATTAGTGCAGGAGGAATTACAGGTGGACCGCAAAATTGCTGAAGACCGTGAAACATGACATCACCGTGAAACATGACATCACAGGTGAACATGACATCACAGGGGTTGATCTATTGGTGAAAATCCCGGGTATAGTTTTGCCTGCCTCACTGGCTAATCCGAAGATTTTAACAGAAGCGACCGGGCTGCCTCTTACCTATATCAATAAACTAAGGTCAGGTACGAACGTACTGAGGATCTGTGAATTATGATATTTAAATGGGAAAAAGTATAACGGCAATCATAGACTATTTCCAATCTTCGTATTGTTGCACTAACTAATGCACTAATCGCTAGATACCAGGTTTTCAACTTAGCAAAACCTTAAAATATGCGATTCGTAATATGACATATCCCGATCTTACGGCTAAGGTGCTACGTGGAATAAAGTTACTATGTAGGAACCGATCGCCGTCCATCCTTTTTTACGGAGATTGCCCTCCTCTCCCTTAGAGGTTTGGGCCAAATTTAAGGAGTTTCCATTCGAAGTATGGAAACTCCTTTTTGGTGGTGTGCCGTGCATGAATAATAACTAGGTGGTGCAAGTCCACTATGGGGGTATGTAGTTGCCAACCATTAGTTGAGAGCAAGGGTGTCCATCGCGAGGTGGAATCTGAAGGAAGCTTAAGACAAATTTCCGGACCGAGGAACACGAACATCATCAGGCAAGCCTGATATGGATGAGTTTGCCAAACAAAATGAAGTCCAAATACTACACGGGATATCAGGGTGTAACTGATGCGGTTACATGGAATGAAAGTGATTATTCTTACCACGGGAGGTCTCACGGACATTACTTACGAGAAGTAAGGAGTGGTTGAAATAAGATTTATCGTGAGAAGTCAGCAGATGCCATAGTACCATTAAAATAATCGACAAAAAAAAATGGGAAGGGCAGAATCTTGACGAGTGAAAGTAAATGAAAGTTACTGGATGAAAGGTAGAAAGCAGAAAACATCGATAGATGGCTACCAGGGGAAAAATAGGGCGGAACCCGAAGACTACCCTGGAGTGCAGACTTTCATGTGGATAACTGAAAACAACGTCACGAATTTTACCGAACCGAAGTATGGA
>JBGTCB010000504.1:0-3286 GCA_041748995.1 Saprospiraceae bacterium
TTCCCTGCTCCCAGGTGATAGCTGGTTGGCTGATCACATAGGAAGCAAGAAAAAACAGTACTAATAAACTTAGGAATTTACTTATGGGCACCTCTATTTACCTCTGAATGAGTAAAAATTTAATAAGATGCAAGCCAGACAAGGCTGGAGGAAGAAAGATAGCCGTAGCTATCTGACTGACGATCAACGAAGGTGGCGAAGCATATTATTAAATAAATTTTCGAAGAAAATTGTTTTTACCATGAACGGGGTTAATAGGGGTGCCCTTATTATCAAGACTACAACCAACGGTCAGCTGTGGCTGTGTAAAGATCGAGATCACCATTGGATTTTCGCTGTAGCATCACAAAACGACTGTCATCCAATTTATCAAGTTGTAAGACATTGACAAGTGGCAGTGAGATAAAGTCGATTCCCGCTGTACCACTATTTTCCTCTACCGGATCTGTCAGGCCTCCCTGAAATGCTTCCAGGTGTTCGTAACTGATCTTCATAAGAGCACGGGAGGTATTGGCCATCAGGAGATATGATTTTCCTCCTTTTTCCATACTGATAATATCGAGCGGAGTATTCCGGTTACCCAATTCGGCCACGGTTCTGCCCATCACATGCTGACCTTCCCTGAGCATACTCAGGGGAAATAAGACCAAAGGTGTGCAGGTATAACTTGCTACAATATGAGCTTGCCCATTAACCATAGTAGTTGTAAAAGTTTTAATGGGAGAATGAGTTTCGTATGCCCCATGGGCGGCATGCCATATTTCGAGGGTGGCAATGTCATGTTCATCTGAAAAGGGAAATGGTAACATTGTTAGAGCAGAGCTAAATTCCTTAGTTGACAATCCGCTAACCAGTACCTGCCCATCAAAATAATCCAGGTCGGAAATCGCCCAACCCCGGAGAGACCTCCCACGATCGTCCTTTGCATCTTCAGGCACGGCATAGGGAAGTATCATTTTAGAATAAGAAACATCTTTCAGATCAAACAACATTGGCTGTCCCTTATCTATAGTGATCAGCACCGGAGTGCCATCAACATGGTGTACGGCCAGATAAACCCTTTTTGATTCAGGGTGGACCGCCATATCCTGGATAATGATATTTTCTACCTGGGTACCCAGGGATGCAGCAATCATTTTATCGATTTGTTTTGCATCGATGTCCTCTACATTTCCCGAAGCTGGTGCATCTTTCGTATCAATTGCAAAAATTGTGGCACTTTTGGAGTCTCCAATGAATAAAATACCATCGGATCCGAAGGTAAGTGCATGGATGGATTTAATTTCCGGATCACCATTGATAAATCCGGATCCCAGTTCTTCCGAAGCAACAATTGTTGATGCACTGAATAGCATCAACCATACCAATGTAATGCATAGTCTTTTCATTAAAGAAAGATTTAGATTAGAAAAAATACAGGTGAGCAGAATGATTCTTAGCGCTGGGAAAATACAAATTTTTACTGACTTAATGAAACCTGATTCTTGAATTCTGACTGAATGGTACAAAAATCGACCGGAAATGGTCTATACAAAATCACCTGGATCGCGGGTGCGGCTTCGCCTGTAATGTTGATTGTTTTCTATTTAAAAAATGATCGGATAAGTATCAGCGCAAATTGGGTATTTCAACAGCCTCCAGGGTTCCGGGAATGATTGGATCATAAAATTTCTATACCGTTACTGCAGAAATTGTTAAATTTTCTTGATGAAAATGTGGAAATACACATATCTGGTTTGCTTTATTAGCCTCTCAGGGTGCCTGATCAACGATGAGCATAGTAAGGAAACGGGAGTTATCCGGGATTTTATCGAAAACTATTACACCATCATGAGTAACCGGGATTGGAGCAGTTTTCGGACCTTGTTCTGGGATAACGGTACGATTACTACCATCTGGCAGAAGCCTCAGGAAGATTCTGTTGCTGTCCATATCGTAACCATCGATGAATTTATTGTGCAGACGCCGCAGGGACCCGATAGCCAACCGGTTTTTGAAGAAAAACTTATAAGTGCCAACATTGAGGTAAAGGGTAACCTCGCTTTGGTGTGGGCGAGATTCAACGCAATTTTTGGAACCGAACATGACCTATCTGAGTGGCAGGGTACTGACGTTTTTACGATGATGAAACACGAAGGTACCTGGAAGATTGTTTCACTAGCTTTTGAGGCTGATAAGTAGTTCCTGATATGCTTCTTATTTTTAATACAAACCTTAGCAATAACACCCGGACTTAAATGCGAGTGATTTCAGGAAAGTCAGTTGAAGAAATCCGGATAATAATTATTAGAAATGGTATTTTCAATTCTGATGATGTATCTTAAGCCCGGATTGCTCATATGATAAAAAAGATTTCTTTTAGCCGGTTGCTGCAGTATGTTGGAGTGACAAGTTTCACCATTATTTCTTTAGCTGCTTGTCAGCCTGAAGAAAATTCGACAAAACTGCCGGAGGTTTTCGATCGAAGTCTGCATATTGAGCTGATTGCGGAAAATCCGGATATTGTGACACCAATAGGAATGGCGTTCGATTCAGATGATGTTCTTTATGTTCTGGAATCACATACGCACTCACCTCCTGGTGATTATCCGGGTCCTGATTCGGATCGGATCAAAAAGGCAATTGATCAGGATAACGATGGAAGACCGGATGATTGGCAGATTTTTGCCGATGGCATCATCAATGGAACAAACCTCGTCATAGACGAAGAACATACGGTTTTCATCACCACCAAAGAATACCTGTTGTCATCTAGAGATTTAGACCAGGATGGTCGCAGTGATCTAGTTGATACCCTGGTGGTCCTGGACCCACCTGAATACATTTATGATCATGCCGGCCTCTTGGGAGTTGCCATTAGTCAGGACCAATGGATATATGTCTCCAGGGGAAATCTGGGAGGCAAAGTGTGGAAACTAACCGGTGCAGATAGCACCATACTTGAAGGTTATGGGGGTGGTGGAATGGTTTTTCGATGCCGGAAGGATGGTTCTGGTCTGGAAACAATATGCTCCGGATTTTGGAATCCCTTTGATCTCAGGTTTACAAATGATGGCCGGTTGCTGGCAACCGACAATGATCCGGATAGCCGTGGGCCCAATCGACTTCTTGAACTGGTAAGGGGTGGTGACTATGGTTTTAAATGTCTCTATGGGGGCAGTGGATTGCATCCATTTGTTGCCTGGAATGGTGAGTTGCCGGGTACTTTACCTTTCGCTGCTCCCCTCGGTGAAGCGCCTTGTGCCCTGATTGATGCGGAGTTTACAAATTTTGGTGATGAATATAA
>JBGTCB010000505.1:0-5164 GCA_041748995.1 Saprospiraceae bacterium
TACCGCGTTTTTGCAGGCCAAGATCTCCTCCGACTCTGGCTGATCCGGGATCCTCCGAAAATCTGGTTGCCAGATCAGCAAAGCCTTCGCCAGCCAAAATGCGGTCACGGAGACCTTGCAGCCGGTCAAGTGCATTTTGCCTTTCTTCGGCACTGACCTGCGGATAAACCACAATTTCTCCAATTTCGACTTCCGAACTGAAATAAGGCAAACTATCTCTCGGGATACGTTCAAAATAGGTTTTTACTTCCGAAGGTGTGATACTGGTATTGGAGATGACCTTTTCCTGCATAGTTTCAGCCGTCAGTTGACTACGCAGATCTTCCCTCATTTCGTTTCGCACCTGGGCCACTGTCTTATCGTAATAATCTTCAAACTGAGAGATATCATTATTCATCAGACTTAGAATGTAGTCGATACGCTGGTCAAGTTGCTGTTCTACCCGGTCACTCTCTACAATCACACTGTCTAATTTCGCCTGATTTACCAGTAATTTTTGCACCATAATCCGTTCCAGAATTCCACATTTAGCAGTTTGGTCTAATGAGCCCAACCGCTGCTTATCATAGTCAAACTGTTCTTCGATGTCGGACAACAGGATAATTTCATCTCCGACCGTAGCAACGACCTTATCAATTACCTGAGGCTGTTGGGCAGAAGTCCAGGTTGCCATCGATAAAAATATCCATGTAGATAAATGTTTCATTGGGCAAACAGTTTAATATTTTCTCTGGAAGTGGCTCTTTGATATAAATCATCTTTGAGCTTTTCCAACAATGCAATTTTTCGTTTGTGCAAAATCACTTTGGAAGCTTGTTCCTGTATAAAGGCTAACGGAGCAATTTCTTTTTTGTCTTTGGTTTCAAGTATTTTAAGAAAATAATAATACTCATCATTTGTCAACTGAAAGACTTTGTTATTCCGGATCGCATTCATATTGACCGAACCCTGGGGCATTTCCTGGCTGATCACCTCAAGCTTATACCAAATACTGTCACTTAAATAATACGTTTTTGCATAGGAATTGCTCAAGGATACAAGCTCAAGGAAATCTGATTTCTTGTTACTCTTCCAGTTATTTTCAAATTTTTTTATGATTCTATCCTGAAGATTTCGGGGCAATTTGATCAAATGACACCTTACGATCGTCGACTCCAATTGATATTGTGATTTATTCTCCTCATAGTAGGCTTCCAGTTCATGATCACTAATGATCGTATCCAGCAAATTTTCTACGACTGACTTTTCATATTGATGCATTATAAGAGAAGCCTGATAGGCTTTGACCAATTTATCAATTTGCAAATCCGCAGGTATATTTTTTTCTGCTTCGTGGAGTATCACATTCTCTTTGATCCATCGGTCAATGTAGGCATTCTGTACCAATATGCTGTCGGATGATGTGAGATTTGGCGATAAAACAGCCTGGACTTCTGAAAGGTACAACCTTTTATCAAACACTTGTGCCAGAAGAACATCCTGTCCGGTGGGTTGCAGATTACAAGCTGCCTGAGTAGCGGCCATCCAACCAAATAAAACCATATAATTTACCGACCAACGCACTTTATTTACCTTATTATGGAGTTTAATACTTCCTCATTTACTGTCACTTCATACTCCTTCATTAATTCCTGCACCCATTGTTTCTCAAGAAAGTCCTGATAATCAGCGATGACATATCCCCGGGCCTCATCCAGGGTTTTCCTTTTAGGTGGCACAATTTCTACTATTCTCTTTAAGTTGGTCACTCCCTTCTCATGATCGGTCACCAATGGAGTCATGGAGTTTTTGCTCCAAACAAGATTCGGATCCATATCCTCCTTGTCTATCAGCACCGTCTGTGATTTAACCACCTCAGCTTTTTTATTAAATTTGTTCAGCAGTTTACTTCCAGACTTCTTTGGAACTTGCTTTAAAATCTTTTCAATCACCTTTTGATCAGTACTGTTGATCGTGAGATTTTCAAGAAGAGCTCTTTCAGGCCATAAGTAATTGTCCTGATGCGATTTATAAAATACCTTCAGTCCAGCGGTATCTTCCGAAGCACGATCCCATACTTTCATTTTGGTTGCTTCAAAAAGCAAGATGCCCTCCGAATACTCCCGCATGAGTGCTTTAAATTCAGGATGTTTATTTTCCAGTTGAAGTTCTTCATAGTCACGTAACGTGGTTTCAACAAACTCATCATACAATTGATTCAAGGCCTGCTTTGATGATAATGCACGATTAATCCTCAATCGGGATGCGGTGTTTTTCATCAGGTAGGCCAAAAGCGCATCCACCTTTACTGTCTGATCACTTATGGTAAAAAGTTCCTGATTGGAATAGGACTCTGGTGATTTCCATTTGTAGTTTAAATAATCTTCACCGATCTCCTTAAGCAACAGGTCCTGATCCCAACTTTTCTCCCGGAAATCATTTTCCTCTTTGATTTTCGTCAACATGGATTTTTCTGCAATAGCATAACGGCCATCTGCTTTGACTTTAGCTTCCAGGGTTCGGCGATAATCTTCGTAAGGTGGAATTGATTTATGGCTGATTCGTTTAATAATGTGCCATCCGATACTGGACCTCACCGGTGTACTGTAGTCGCCATCATCTCTTAACCTGAAAGCGGTATTCTCAAAAATGGACTCATATTTATTAATTCCAAAAAACCCTAGGTATCCTCCCTGATTGGAGGTGGCCTTATCTTCTGAGAAATTGCGAGCGAGTTCAGCAAAGTCCTGCCCTGCCTGCAATTGCATATATATACTGTCGATAAGCGCTTTGGTATTCCGGTTCCGTCCATTTCGGATCAGGATCTGGGCGACCTCCATTTCCCCTCTGGCAGGACGATCTCCATCCGTAATGACTATATGAGACCCCATTTTTGACCGGATCGGTCGGGAGTAGGTCTCGGGAGGTAGCGTGTACAAAGCAGTTTCCAAATCGTAGAATCCATCGGGAAGCATGGCAGTTACATATCCAACTTTGCCTTCATTCCTGGACACATGATCGTCTTCCGATACTTCAAGCGCTACTTTAGTGAAATTTTCACCGCTGCGAAGTCTTTCGAGTACTTTTAAAGCCCTTTGATAAACAAGTTCAACCTCCTCTTCTGTAGCGGTTGGAGGCACCTTGATCACAATATGTGAAAAACTAACATCCCGCAGCATTCGCTCATACGCTTCTCTGGTAAGTGATTCGAGTACTTCCTTATCTGATAGGTATGCATTAGCTAATTGTTTTCGATATCCTGCCAACTCATTGTTTAATGCAGAAATCGTATCTAACTTCATCTGACGGGCTTTGTAGACCTTCAGTTTAAATTTCTTATACAGATCAAGATACTCTTCAACAGAAGCCTTTGAAAAATTGGCTTGATCCCGGTTTGTTTTTTCATATATATACAGGAATTCATCCAGGTGAACCGGCTCATCTTCTACCGTAAAGAGAATTTGATCTTGTGCAAAGGAAAAACCACATAATGCGACCAGAATGACAAGCATCAAAGTCAGTCTCTTAAAGTGATTCATAGTTTCTTGAAGTTGAATGAAAATAGCGATTTTTAATCGGGTCACAAAAATACAATTTTGACTTATAAAAGACTGCTTAGCCTGGTGCTGGATAAGCTGAATCCCGGAAATGATTTGTCTCCAATGTCTGCATTCCATGCCTTAGCATCAATCATACACATAAATTCTTTTCACTCTGGCAGAGAGGCTGGTAAAAACTTCATAGGGTATGGTTTCAGCCGCCAGAGCAAGTTCATTGATGGTGGGATCTTTACCGAAAATCGTTACTTCCGATCCAATTTTGACATCTTCTATTCCGGTCACGTCTATCATTGTCATATCCATACAGATGTTACCCACGATAGGAGTTTTCCTTCCGTTTACGACAACTGCATAACGTCGGTTACCCGCTTTTCGTATTAAACCGTCCGCATATCCAATCGCAATGGTGGCAATTTTCATGCGTTTCTTTACTTTTTCCCTTCTGCCATAGCCGACAGTCGCTCCTGATTCTAAAGTTTTGATCTGAGAAATGAAGGTCTTCAGGGTATGTACCGGTTCCAGCAGCAGTGTTGAAGACATACCGATCCCATACATCCCTATGCCAATTCTTACCATATCGTACTGAGCTTCCGGAAAGTTAATGATCGCCTGGCTATTGGCTATGTGCCAAAGGGGTTTAGGGTTTTGATCTTTTGAAATCAAGCGGGCCATCCTTTCAAACTCTCTTATTTGTAGCAGGGTAAATGGTCGTTCGGCTTCATCTTCACTTGCAGCCAAATGACTAAAAATACTCCGGACGACGATACGGGATGAAGTGGAAAGCAGCTGACAAACCAATTCAATGTCATCAGCCTCCAGACCTAAGCGGTTCATTCCCGTTTCGAGTTTGAGGTGTATAGGGAGTTTTTTCTGGCTAAAGTCTGCATAACGAATTACTTCATGAAGCTGATTCATAGAAAAAATTTCTGGCTCCAGGGCATATTCGAACATGGTGTCCAGATTTTGAACATCCGTATTCAAAACCATAATCGGGGTCTCGATTCCCGCTTTTCGCAACTCGATTCCTTCGTCAATGTAGGCTACGGTAAGATAATCTATATGCCTTGACTCGAGGAATCGCGCTATTTCAACTCCCCCGCTACCATATGCTGCTGCCTTAACCATTGCCATCATCATTACTTTTGCATGCACCAGATGACTTTCAAAAATTTTTAGGTTTCGGGCCAATGCCGCCAGATTGACTTCCAGCACCGTCTGATGTTTTTTGAGGCTAAGCAGTTCGGTCACCCGCTCCAGTCCAAAGTATCGTGCTCCTTTCACCAAAACCATCTCCCGTACAAATGATTGTGGATTAATTGCCCGGATAAGCGATTCGGTATCTTGAAAAAACTGAGTCTTCACGCCAGTCAGGTGGGGTTCTACTTGTTGAATCTGCTTTCCTACACCATAGAATTTTTCGATCTTATTTTGCTTCAGTAAGCGAGCTACCCGGGTATATAATTGTGGGTCGCTGGGTTGTTGAAGGAGATCACTCAAAATGACCGTCTTCCTTAACTGGTGAGACTGAAAGCTGGCAAATGACAATGCCACGTTCAATGACTCCAGATCGGCATTATAAACATCATTAATGATAATACATCCGTTAATCCCCTCAAGAGATTCAA
>JBGTCB010000506.1:0-5916 GCA_041748995.1 Saprospiraceae bacterium
GTCATGATATAAATGTGATCATCTGCACCTTTACCAAAGCGCAGATCGACCCGGGTCTTTCCGGTCAGGGTCATAAAATCGGTCGGAATTCCATCAAAGGAGATACGCCATTCATGGACTTTAGCTTGTTGACCAGGTTTAATATCATCGATATTGATAAAAAATAATCTACCCCGAACAATATCACCAAAAATGTATTTGCCTTTTAATTCCGGAATTAGATCAGAAATAACCTCAAGACCACCGGATATAGCATTTCCTTCATCATGATCATATTGAGCGACCGGATAAGTATATTCAATTTCCTCTACTTCCGGAAGTGGAAATACATTACTCATATTTACATGGGGATTTAAGCGAAAGGTACCTTCCCTATAAGGCCAGCCATAATTCTTTCCAGGTAAAATCTGATTAATTTCCTCAATCCGGTGATGGCCAATACAAGTCGCTAACATCCTGCCCTGAGAATCCCAGGTGATACGATGGGGGTTACGAAATCCATAGGCGTACACTTCTGGTAAAGCTCCATCGGTGTGGATAAATGGATTATCTGCCGGTATTCCGTATCGACCATTTTTACTATTTGAGCCCAGGGGGTCAATTTTCAAGATGGTACTCCATGCGGTGCCAGGATTATCAGCTAAAAAAATATATCCATTTTCTGCACTTCCCCCATCTCCTATTCCAATAAATAAACTACCATAGTCACTGTCACCTGGTTTAGCATCTGGTCTAAAAGCTATTTCCTGCATACCATGAATGCCCGTGATCATATCGATGCGAAATAATTCCCGATCAATTACTTCGAATTTCTTTGCAGATGGGTCTTTAATTTTACATTCCGATAAAACCCACTGTAAAGTCACTTTAATTGAATCGGCATATGAAAAATCTGCCACAGCGGTTTGTGGAGGTTCCGTGTGTGATATATATATTAATCCATTTTTAAGAAAATCCGGATGAAAGGCAAAACTTCCCAGTCCGGTGGCTAAACCTGGTTTGGGTATAAAATTGGGATAAACCTGGTTCAGATCCAGCCTTAAATGAGGTTTCTGATCTACAATTTCATAAAATTGCCCTCGCAAATCCGCAACGAACAACCGGTCAGAGTTTGGAATATGGTCCATTTTGATAATGCGGGTACGGGGCATCTCCTCACTGGAAAAGGGAATTTCCGTAAATAGTTGAAGGTTAATTACAATACCGGAATTTTCTATGGGTTCTTCCACCGGATTTGTAAGCCCTAATTCTTCATCTTCTCCAACCGCTTCCGGCTTATCAAAAGTATGCATATAGGCAATGAGTTTATCAAGTTTATCCTCCGAATACATTTCGAAAGTGGGCATATAAACTTGATATGTTTCAAATAATTGCTGAGCTCTGTCGTCTCCACCATCGATCAATTCCTGAGAGTTTCGGATGAATTTCTTAATCCATGCAGTCGAAACTTCATGAGTGATTCCGGCCAGATTCGGTCCAATTGCGTCCTGTTTAAAGCTGTGACAAGGACCGCAGTCCTGAGCAAATGTACGTTCACCACTTTT
The DNA here is from genome assembly GCA_041748995.1 of Saprospiraceae bacterium. Lineage (GTDB taxonomy): Bacteria > Bacteroidota > Bacteroidia > Chitinophagales > Saprospiraceae > JABDMH01. The sequence goes on from JBGTCB010000506.1 coordinate 1,545, forward strand.
GATGGCAGCAGGATCACTGGTAATCTGCTCGATAACAGGTTTATTTGGCTGGCAAGCGTAAATGAGGAACAAGGCAGCTACCAAAGAATAAATATTGATCACTATATGCTTTTATGTTGAAATTGCAAATCCTCTACGAAAACGAAAACCAAGATAATGAACACAGTTCAAAAAAGCCATTAATAAAAAAAAGCAGGCATTGCTCCTGCTTTTATAACTTATACGCTTAACACCAAATGCATTTTATTTCTATTCACTGGCCATAATAAATAATGGGAGCATCTCAAAATCACGGTAGATTGGATGCAATTTTTCGATATCATAATGTTTTTTAACATTAACCAATTTTTTAGTGGAAGTCACAACTTCGATTGGTACATGGTCATAACGTCCATTCTTCAACACAACCAATCTGCCATGAATGCCTCGTAAAATCAGGTCCAGGGCCATGGTGCCATAAGCCATCGGTACAATAGAGTCGATCGCATCCGGATCGCCACACCTCACCAGATAACCTAACTTTTGCGTAATATTATTAATGCTTTGTCCCTGATTATATTTAGGGGAAAGTTCTTTCAGTTTAGCAGAGACCATGTCTCCGATACCGCCGAGTTTAGCGTGTCCGTAAGCATCTTTTTCTGCGTTTTCAAACATCATTTCTCCTCCCTCAAACATCGCTCCCTCGGATACCAATACAATTGCGTAATTACTGGGATTATTCTTTCTGTCTGCTACCAGCAACTCAGTCAGGTGCTCTACATTAAAGGGATGTTCCGGGATAAGGCAGCGATGAGCAGCCCCAGCCATTGTAGGGAGCATCGCGGTAAAGCCTGCATAGCGTCCAAAAACCTCAAGCACCATAAACCTTTCATGCGATCCGGCTGACGTCCGAAGATTATTAGTCATATGGATCGTCCGGGTGACACAAGTACTGAAACCTATGCAATAGTCGGTGCCAGGCACATCATTGTCCATTGTTTTCGGTATTGCATTGACATTGACTCCATTTCGAAAAAGATGTACGGAATAGCTCAGGGTATCATCACCACCAATGGTTATCAAATAATCAATGCCAATCCATTCCAGATTTTTGATGACTTCAGGAGTCATATCATTAAACTCAGCGCTGTAAGCATCACGTAAATGTTCAGGTACCCGATCTTTAGGGGTATGACTTGGGCGGGTACGCGATGTATGCAGGAAGGTGCCTCCGGTGCGAGCTGCACGATCTACTACAGTGTGCGTCAATTCGAAATAATTATTGCTGTTGTCATGCTTTTGATCACGCACCACATCAATGATTCCACCCCATCCCCGGCGTAAGCCAATAACCCGGTAACCCTCGCGCAATGCTCTCACTGTCACTGCCCTGATAGCCGGGTTCAAGCCGGGTACGTCTCCACCACCGGTGAGAATACCAATGGTACCTTTTGTTCCAATGTTTGCCATATTGTTGGTTAATATTAAATTTTAGATTCCTGTTGAAAAAGAGGGCGCAAATTAAGAAAAGCTTTTATACACCATGGAAATAGAAGCCATTTTTAGTGCAAAAAGTGATAGCGAATCAATTTCAAACCTTAGCCGGGAATTTCATTAGACATTCTATGCAAGGTAGAATTGCTTCAAATACGGGACCGTAAAAACCCCAGGTGCTTTCGTTGCCTGTTGATAACCCTCGAAAAAGACATTCAGATCAAAAAAGCTTCAGCTTCGAGACATTAGAGTGAGAGTAGCTGTGCCAGATTCAGCAATTCTTTTTCGATCGCTTTCGATTTCTTAATTGCATCGACCATTGGAACATAGACGATCTGATTGTCATGAATACCGCACATGACATTACTGTAGCCCTTGAGCAAGCCTTCCACTGCGGCATGACCGGTCCGGCTGGCAAGCATTCGATCCATGGCTGTCGGAGAGCCTCCTCTCTGCAAATGACCAATGACGGCAACCTTGATCTCATAATCAGTAAGCCGTTTAGCTACCATGGTTGCAACCTCCTGGGCCGATCCGTTTTCATTGCCTTCCGCCACGATCACCAAACCAAAAAGACGTTTACGTTTCAACATTTTTTTCAGAAAGGCCATCAGTGATTCGACATCATGACTTAACTCAGGGATCAATACTCCCCCTGCACCGCTGCCCACAGCAGTGTACAAAGCTATGTAACCCGAATGCCGACCCATCACTTCGATAAAAAAGAGCCGGTTATGAGAATCTGCCGTGTCCCGGATCTTGTCAACTGCTTCGATCGCCGTATTCACCGCCGTATCAAATCCAATGCTATAGTCTGTACCATACAAATCATTGTCTATGGTACCCGGCAGACCGATAATCGGCATACCAAATTCCTTTTCAAAGTGATTAGCTCCTGCCAGGGTTCCATCACCTCCGATAGCAATCACGGCGTCAATATCATGGGCAACCAGGGTATCGTAAGCCATTTTTCGGCCTTCCCTGGTTCGAAATCGCTCACTTCTGGCTGTCTTGAGTATAGTACCCCCCCGATGGATGATATTGGCGACATCATTAGCTTCCAGACGCTGTACATCCCCATCGATCATGCCCTCGTAACCGTTGTAGATACCATAAGTATGCAGGTCATGGTAAGCCGCTGTCCGCACCACTGCCCTTACCGCAGCATTCATACCTGGTGCATCCCCTCCCGAACAGAATACTCCAATTCTATTAATTTGTTTACTCATAATTTGTTGTTTGGTGAATTGTGATACGCAGCCAAAGCGTCAATAGGTTTTCTCAGGACTTTGCCCAATTGGAGATCATGTTTGCTCAGGCATTTTTCAAATTCGCCACAAAAATAAAAAGCTATTGATCCTACAACGTTAATTTTTGATTTTCTTTTAATATGATGTAAATGAAAATTGATAAAATCTGTGAAAGCCTCCGATAGCATTTCTTGTATAAACAGCTGATCCTTAACGGAAAAGACATACTCCGTAAACTGGGCTAAAAACTGATTGGGAGCGGTTTGATCTTTGAACTCGCGAAGAAAATCAAGCCTGTCCTGGGGTAAAAAAGTGGAGAAATAGTGTTTTAGCCGGGCAGGTAGAAATTCATAATAATATGCCCTGATTAATCGCCTTCCTATGTCCATACCACTGCCTTCATCACCTATGGGGTACCCTAGTGAGTGACCACTCTGCAACCGGCGACCATCATAATAACAAGCATTGCTACCGGTTCCTAAGATACATACGACTCCCGCTTCCGTACCACACAGAGCCCGGGCAGCTCCTAACAAATCGGAAGCAAATTCGATGGTTCTGACGGACAGAGCTTCTTCAAACCGTTTTTCCATCATCTCCAGATGGGCGCCAATACCGACACCCGCTCCATAATAGTGAATACTAACAGGCGTACGTCCCACTTCATTTCGGAGGGCATTCAATAAACTGTCCATCCGTTCCACAGACTGAGACACCGGATTATAGCCTCCAAGGGTAAAGGACTTCACAGTTGCATCATCAACCAGGATCCAATCGGAACCCGTAGCTCCAACATCACCGATTAACTGTGCTGTCATAAGTGCAAAGATGAGAGGTGGGTTTAGAAACTATTGAAATCTATCGCAAAAATAGAGGTTTCCTTTCGTTTCAGAGGTACATTCCAAAATCCATCAAAAACGATACGTGACGGATAGTAGCGATCGTTAATTTTCTCTAACCGGATATCCATATGCACATCAAACTGATAAAGCGGTTTGTATTGAGCAAGGCGGTATGATCTGCCAAGTACCTGAAAATCTATCTTTGCGAAATAAGTGATCAGTTCTTTAATTACAGTTTTATTATTGTGATCAACATCATATTCAGGCTTCAACCGGATTTCAAAAACATATGCATCCGTTTTGTCCAAAAATTTATCAGAGTGGATATAAAAATTATAGCGCTCCATCATTTTGTCCGAAAAGATTTCGGTTTTGCTGCCAATCAAAGGGACATCACTGTGCGTACCTGGAGAAAAAATAAGTTTCTTGAGCTCTGCAACATGACCTTCCCTGCCATCACCTTCAAAGCGGATATCAACTGGCAAAACTTGTATATGACAGGTAGTATCATGCAGCAAGAATAAACGGTCAAAGAGTTCATAGGTGTAATAATTTGCTTCTTGTCTTCTTTTTTTTAGAAAATTTCCGCTGGTCTCTTCGTATAATTTTTCCTGGAACCGACAGCCCCTTTTAATGTGCTGATGGTACTGGCCAACATAAGCAGCAGATTCCTTTTTTTTACTATCAAAAAAAGTCATCCGGGTAACAAACTGATAATCGGATGCCCGTAAATTTCTGAAAGCCTCGTAAAATGAAGCATCTTCTCTCACCAGGTCAATAAAATCTTTGACAGAAAAATCTTTTTCC
>JBGTCB010000507.1:0-5750 GCA_041748995.1 Saprospiraceae bacterium
GTTTTACAAACACCCAATGATTTTAAGCGGGTGATTGCCGTTGATCTGAGTGCGATGGTGTCCATCATCATCCAATTGATTATCATACCGCTGATCATTGCTTTAATGATCAGTCACTATGCTCCGGGATTTCGCGATAAGATCATCAAACCGGTTAAAATCTTTTCAATTATTTTGTTGTTAGGCATCATCGCCTTTGCATTGGTGGGTAATACGGAAATAATTCGTTATCATCTGGGCACTGTATTTCTCATTGTGCTGGTACACAATGGTCTGGCCTACGTGTTGGGTTTCTATTTTGCGAAGTTAAACCGTTTGCCGGAAAAGGATGTCCGGGCGATTTCCATCGAGACAGGTATTCAAAATTCGGGATTAGGTCTAATCTTGATTTTTAACTACTTTTATGGACTGGGAGGCATGGCAGTGCTTGCTGCCTGGTGGGGAGTATGGGATATAATTTCCGGCTTTGCTCTTTCAAGTTATTGGTCATATAAAGAAAGAAATCGTATGATCCCTGAGCATTCTCACCAATAAAATGTTAATGCTACTCCTGAATACTTTATTATAGATATACAAAGTCATTCCTTAAATAAACCAATACAGTCATGGCAAATCTCTTGGAAATTTTTAGAGATACAGTGGGAGATCAATTAGCCGTACAGGCCAGTTCCTTTCTGGGAGAATCAACTGAAAACACAGCGTCAGCAATTAATGTGATACTCCCGGCCATACTGGGAGGGTTCGTGCAAAAAGGTACAACCGCCAAAGGTGTCACAGCTATTTTTGAATTCTTTAAGAAGGAAAGCACCGACACCAGCCTGCTTGCTGCTCCAGGAGGTCAGTTTGGTGGGGGTGAAGCGACAAATCAGCTGATTGAAAAAGGTTTGGGAGTGCTTGAGTTCTTGTTTGGAAGTGATGCAGCTCCGATAGATAAAATTACAAATATTGTCACGACCCAGTCAGGCATAGGTCTTGGCTCTGCCAGTACCCTGATGAAAATGACTGCTGCCACACTGATGAGTACCATCGGGAGTTATATAAAAAATCAGTCACTTGACCCGGTCGGTTTAAACAGGCTACTCGTAAGCCAGAAGGAAATTGTCAAAAAAGCGGCTCCGGAAGGATTGTTTGAAAAGTTGGGTTTTTCTCTTTCTCAAGATGATTTGGAAGATGAGGAAGAAACAAAGGAAGTTAGTACTGCACCTAGCACCATCTCTAAAGTGGTTCCCTGGATCTTTTTAATTTCCATTGCATTCGGACTATTTTACTTTATGAGAAGTTGTGGCGGAAGAGATGATACCACAATTCCATCGGGTGAAGCCGTACAAGAGGTCACAGATTCGGCAGAGACTCAACCTGTCGAAGAAACTGTGGCGGATACCATTCAAAAAACGATAGCGGATGCAGAAAGCGGGGCGACCCGAAGTTCTGAAGGAGGGATCGTCTGGATAAAATTTCCTGATGGTGGGGAAATCGAAATAAGGGAAGGTTCTTTTGTTGATCAATTCTACAAATACCTGAACGGAGGGCCGGGAGATGTCAATACCCGTTTTACATTTGACAATCTGGTTTTTCAGACCGGATCTTCTAATATTGCACCTTCATCGATGACTCAGCTACAGACCCTGTCTTCTTTGATGCATGCCTATCCGGATGTGGAAATTCGTATTGAAGGTCACACAGACAATGCAGGAGATCCCACAGCCAATAAACTCTTGTCAGAGCAACGAGCACTGGCGGTGAAATTTTCTTTAACCGAACTGGGGGTTGCTAACGATCGCATTCAGACTGCCGGCTATGGCGACGAGGTCCCGTTGGAAAGTAATGAAACCGAAGCAGGCAGGCGGATGAACCGGAGAGTCGATGTCTTTGTTATAAAAAAGTAAGGGCTTGTGTGAGGCTATCAAAATGGAGAAACTGCCGGGCACAGCGATCGTGTAATAGGATGTTACCAGAATTTGTGGCATCAGTCGTTTTTAGATCAGGATTGTTGCCAAGCAAGTCATTAAAAACTTCCCGAACTTTATTGATATAGGGTAGTCATATTTGTTGTATCCATGATGAAGTCATTTCCTCTCGTATTCTTTGTGCTGCTGTTCAATAGTTCAGCAGTGAGGGCCCAGTTAAATTTTGATCTGGGGCCGAAGGGGTATGTAACCCTGAGTTTTGAGGCAACCAGCCATTTCATTATTATGGATGTCAAGTTGGGCAATGTCCTGCCTCTGAAATTTATATTCGATACCGGATCAGAACATACCTTGCTATTTAAAAAGGAATATGCGGATTTGTTAGGCGTTCAATATGATCGCCGAATTCCGTTGATGGGTTCTGATCTATCACAGGAAGTTTTTGGTTACATAGCCCGCGGAGTAGATCTGAGAATCGCGGGATCCTATGCGGTACGGACCGATATTCTGGTTCTTGAACAAGATTATCTAAATCTGGAAGGGTCAACTGGAGTAAAAATTGATGGAATCATTGGGGCTAATATTTTTAAGTATTTTATACTTGCCGTCAATAACCGAAGAAATAAAATTCAGTTGCACAGCGCCGAACGATATAAGCCACCAAATTCTTTCAGGGAAGTTCCCGTGACCATTTATAAGAATAAACCTTATGTCGATGGAATAACAAGCATGTCTGGTGATCGCATGGAAGTAAGACTACTACTCGATACCGGCGCCGGACTTCCACTATTGATTTATACCAACACGGCTGACCATCTACGACTACCGGAAAAAACTATAAGAGGTACTCTGGGCTCAGGCTTAGGTGGAGACCTGGAGGGATATATAGGACGTCTGGAGAATTTTTCTTTTGGCGGATACGAATTTTTCGATGTGTTGTCCAGCTTTCAGGAGGTAGAAATCGACAGCATTACCCGTCTGGGTCTTGAACGCCACGGCATACTGGGCAATTCTGTCCTGGGTCGTTTCAACTACGCCATAGATTATCCTCACGAGCAACTCTACATGAAATCTAGGGGTCGCCTCAAACGTAAATTTTCTTTCGACAAGAGTGGTATTCAGCTGGCAGCGACGGGACACAATCTGAAAGACTACATCATTCAAAGGGTATTGGATAATTCCCCGGCGCAGGATGAAGGCCTTCGAAAAGGTGATGTCATCAAAAAAATAGAAGGTATTCCGACAGGATTTTTTTCACTTTCCGCCCTTAATAACATACTTAGCAGCCGGGTAGGCCGGGTAGTAAAACTTCACATTGACCGGGGTGACAAACGTCTAAAGAAAAGAATAAAATTGCGTAAGATCATCTGATCCATCCTAATGAGCATGCTGAAGAAAATCTGTACATTAGAAAACATGTCAGGAATTCTCTGAAGATATTATTTCCTTTATTTACTAAATCAGCACTTCATAAGAATTTTCACCCTTACATTTTACATGATAGAAAAAAAAGACAATCTCGTCAGACATCGATGGTGGTTGGAGGTCGCGTGGTGGATGGCTACATTTCTTCTTTGTTTACTGATTTTATTTCCGATACTGCAGCAAACAAATCGTTATCCTTTTGTGACCATCAATGTCATTTTTATCCTGGTTTTTACCACTTTGTTCAGATATATCTTTTTGTGGAAATACAATGTACTTGCACGCAGACAGTATCTAAAAATTACATTAGTATTTCTATGCATTCCCCTGGTATTTAACATGGTCAATAATCTCAATTATTTCCTAACTCACCTTGATGATTTTGGCCATGAGGCCTATTTAGGTCATCTGGACACAGAGATCCGAAATAATCTGGTGATCTATATCCGGAGTGAAATGCTATTATTTGGTGTCGGGAGTATCATCACTTCCTTTATTTTTCCCTTCAGGTTACTTGTTAGTGTCTGGAGACAGCGAAATAAAGGAACTGTTTAAGGGCACCCTTAAGGCAAAATGACATTAAGAACGTATTTACTCGACAAGATAAATAAAAAAAGCAGTGGAATACTTTTATCCCACTGCTGTATGAAAAAGCTCTACCTCAACTAATTCTTAACTGGCTTTGAAGGTGATTTTTAAATTATATATACCAGGTTTTAGATTATTGTCTTTGACTTTTTGATAGTTAAGACGGTTTTTGAGAAATGAATCCAGGTAGTGATTATCTGTACCCGTATCAACTACCACAATTTCCTGAGACTTATTTATGTAGAATTTTAATCTCACTTCTTCGGTGTTGATTCCGTTTTCCCCCAGATCAGGTGCTTCAACAAGTTTGACGATATTGCTTCTCAGATTATTGATGGTTTCCGGATCATTACCATTGTTAGCATACGTGCTGGAACTCAGGGTCAAAAAAGAGAGCACAAGCATGCATGCAAGCATTCTTACTGTTTTCATAGTTTATTTATTTTTAGGTTAAAGAAATTCGTGGTATAATTCGATTCTTGGCAACTGCTTTCGGATATAATGACGGACAAGAAGACAAGAAAGTTGCAAGCAACATGAACTTTAACGATCAAAGTTGAGCGTCCTTAGATCAATGGACTAATTAGTAGGATCAAAATTATAAAGTCTCCGATCAACGCAGAACTAAGGAGGAATGATTCAAATTTTCCCATCGACCAAAAATCAATATCTGAACACTATAAACTACTAAATCCTGCCACTGAAGATGAAAAAACCTTACGGTCAGCACTATTTGGTGACCTTTCATACGGACTTAAAAATTCATTCGTATTCATTTTGTTATCATTCACATCATAAATGGATATATTCACATCAAATAACAGGCATTACGACGATGACTAAAAAGAATATCTACTGCTTTCAAAGATAACCTGGTCATGGCTGTTTCTTAATGCAGATCAAAAGTATGTTTTGATGAAATGGACTCTTAGATGCCATACAGGAACTCTCGATATGAAGGTCCGGGGGGAAATCCATAGGATCCACCTGAAAGATCCATCAAAATTCAGCTAATTTTAGCATCTTCCCTGAGTCAATAAAATAACTGTCATGTCACAAGTCAAAGAGTTTAACGACTACCGGGAAAAAATGAATAAGCGATTACTTGAAGAAGATAATACGGTTTTAAAACGGTTTTTTAGTCTGGATAATCAGACATACCAGGCAGGAGCCCTGACCACCAGGACAAAAGAACTACTTGGTCTGGTCGCATCATTGGTACTTCGATGTGATGACTGTGTCAAGTATCACCTGGGTACTTGTTTTGACCTGGACGTCACAACCGAAGAAATCCTGGAGGTGTTTTCCGTGGCGAATATGGTTGGTGGCTCGATTTGTATTCCACATACCCGCAGGGCGCTGGAATACTGGGATGAATTGAATAAACAATAATTGCTTCCATGTCTCCAGGAGGCAGTTGAAATACTCAGGTTGATGCTGCAGTCGTAAATCGTCGATTTCCGGCGCGGCGAGACGAAGGAAGATTATTGTAGATTTCCGGCGTCAAAAATTGATGGGCACCTCTATTTACCTCTGAATGAGGAAAAATTAATAAGATGCAAGCCAGTGTTGTGAATTGTAAATAAGTTTAGGTATAAGACGCAGTTATTTTGTGCCAAGACAAAGAAGCAGAACCGCACATAGCCCAGCTATGTAAGGTTTCTGATGATGAAGTATTGGTGCAAAAGAACAAGTTAGATGCTATACTTATTTGCGAATCGCAACACAGGACAAGGCTGGAGGAAGAAAGATAGCCGTAGCTATCTGACTGACGATCAACGAAGTAAGGCGAAGCATATTATTAAATAAATTTTCAAAGAAAATTGTTTT
>JBGTCB010000508.1:0-2055 GCA_041748995.1 Saprospiraceae bacterium
CTTATCAAATTCGAGTTGAAAAAAAATATCCGGTGGATAGAGGAATACCATGGCTTCTTTTGAACAGGAACGTAAAAGTAAAAGTTTTGGAGTAGAATAAGAATCACGGATGGCTACAAGATGATACACCCATTTTTTAGAAAACCAAAAAGTGTATTTTTTTTGCACTTTTATCCTATGCTTTGGAAGCAAACCACACTTAATTGCAGGGGCACTTTACTTGATCTGACCGATCCGGTGGTTATGGGCATTATCAATGCCACACCCGATTCTTTCTATGAGGATAGCCGGATCAGGTTTCTCGATGATATGTTGAAGAAAGTGGCTCAGATGATAGCGGATGGTGTCGCCATCATCGACGTAGGAGGCATGTCATCCCGGCCCGGAGCAGCGAAAATTGGACCCGATGAGGAGAGTAGCCGGGTGCTGCCGGTGATCAGAGAGATCCGCACTGCTTTTCCCGAACAGATTCTATCGGTGGATACGGTGTGTAGCATAGTAGCCCGTCGGGCGCTGGAGCAGGGTGTGCATATGATAAATGACATTTCGGCATGGTCTGTAGATCAGGATCTGCTTGAAGTCGTTGCCGAGTACAAGGTGCCGTATGTCCTGATGCATATGAAAGGTACCCCGCAAACTATGCAACAAGAAGCAAATTACCAGGATCTGATGACTGAGGTGCTGGATTTTCTGATTGGCAAGTTAGGTATTCTAGTTGGCAGGGGAGTAGTGGATGTGATCGTAGACCCGGGTTTTGGATTTGCCAAAAATGCCGATCACAATTTCGAATTGCTTCAAAATCTACATGTACTCCGAATCCTGGACCGTCCCATTATGATGGGGCTTTCCCGTAAATCTACGATCCAGAAGACCCTGGGAGTCGATGCTGAAAATGCGCTTAATGGTACTACCGCCCTCCATATGGTGGCTCTGCAGCAAGGTGCACAGATATTGCGGGTACATGATGTGAAATCAGCGGTGGAATGCATCACTTTGTTTAAAAAGCTGAAACAACACGACCGGTCGGACTGGAGCTAGAAAAATTAGAATTATTAAGAGGGTCCAACTATTTGAGGGACATGGAATATTGGAATAAAAATCTGGTTATATCCGATCTGCCCACTAATGATAAGTGCAACCTTTCATTGGCAATCGAAACACATAACCTTAAGTTCAAATACTCCAGCGTACAAAAAAACAGATCATAGGCGGTTGAAAGCCAACTTATTGTATTTTCGCACGTTAGTATTTCAGAATGAAAGAGGATCAGGAAAGTACACAATTTCGCATTGTACTAAAGTGGATAGGCTTTAGTATTCTCCTTTTCTTCTTGCTATCCTCATTATTGACTCTGCTCGTTCAGATTCCCCTCGTACAAAATTGGGTGGTCCAGGATGTCAGCGCACGAATTTCCCGGGACCTGAAGACGGAAGTGAAAGTGGGACATATCAAATTAAATTTTTTTAATGACTTATTGCTGGAAGACTTGTTGTTGAGAGACCAGCAGGGAGATACGCTGTTATACAGTAAAAGGGCTTATTTTGATCTCGATCAACCATTGTGGGGTTTGCTAAAGGGAGTCATGTCTTTCCAATCCATTGATCTGCAGGAATCTCAGTGTTACCTAAAAACCTACAAGGATCAATCTAACAACTATAGCTTTCTTCTTGAATACCTGATTGGAGAAGCCGCCCTTAATCCCATCAATGATACGATCAATCCAAGTTTTTCCGTAGTTTTTGATCCCCTGAGAGTTGCCCTTAATGATATTGTTTTTCATGACGAGAATCTATTTCGGGGACGAAATTCAACGCTGATTTTACCATACGCAACAGCGAGAATTTTCAAGACCTCCAATTCCGATCCCTTGCAGTTTACAGATATCAGCCTTGATAAACCCCAGTTTATTCTGGAGAAATATCCCACGGAAATTGTCGATTCTGCAGAGTTGAAAGATGTATTGACCGGGATCATAGAGGAGATGAAACCTGTAGAAAAAACCGGATTGGGATCTGTTGTCATCGTGGACCGATTGCAAATTAATGAAGGAAATCT
>JBGTCB010000509.1:0-6919 GCA_041748995.1 Saprospiraceae bacterium
GGAACCACCAGACGACGGAAAGGTACTCCAGCATTGAAAATACTGATGATCTCAGAATTTTTGGCCAGGCGGGAAGTAAAAAAAATGACGGCTATTAAAGCAAATAACGGCCACAACATTCCATTTATGAAAGCAATAAAATGTACGTAATAGCTGAAAATCACCTCATTTAAAGTGACTTCATTTTTAATAAATGCCTCCAATCGGTCACTAAAATCCACAACAATGGCGATAAGGGAAAATAACAATGCTGTAAAGAAGAAAGTCTTTAAATAGAGTTGAATGATATAGCGATCAATAAGCCTGATTTTCATAATCTAGTAGTTACCACCTGAAGCATTTCTTCTTTCCAAATAGGGAAACGCTGCTCCTGAATCATTTTGCGTGCAGTTGACATCAAACCGGTATAGAATGACAAATTCTGCAACGTCGCCAATTGTGCCCCGAGCATTTCCTTACTAATGATCAAATGACGCAGGTAAGATTTGGTATGACCTCTTAACAAATCAACCGGGCTATTTTCATCAATAGGTTCGGCGCAGTCTGCCCACTTTTTGTTTCTGATGTTTACCAATCCTCTGGAGGTATAGATCAGGCCGTGCCTTGCATTTCTGGTCGGCAGTACACAATCAAACATGTCAATACCTAGGGAGATACATTGCAACAGATCGGCAGGAGTACCCACTCCCATCAGGTATCTTGCTCCGGATGATGGTAAAATTCCGCAGACCAAATCCGTCATCTTATATAGGTCATCAGAGGGCTCTCCCACAGAAAGGCCTCCGATTGCTGTTACTGGACACCCTAAACTCCCAATATGTTCAGCTGATTTCCTTCTCAAATCCGGATAGGTACTTCCCTGAACAATCGGCGCGAGAATTTGAGGATGACCATAGAGTGGAGCAGTGGAATCAAAATGGTTCATACATCTCTTTAGCCACCGATGGGTCAGATCTAAAGAGTTGCCCGCATATCGATGCTCACAGGGATAGGGAGTGCATTCATCAAAAGCCATAATGATGTCAGCACCAATTATCCTTTGAATTTCAACTACCCGCTCAGGAGAGAAATTGTGGCGGGATCCATCAATATGAGAAGAAAAAGTCACTCCTTCTTCCGTTATCTTTCGGCGTGCACTCAGGGAATACACCTGATAGCCCCCGCTATCCGTCAGGATTGGCAATGACCAATCGATAAAACGATGCAATCCTCCCATAGCCTGCAGGATCTCAAGACCTGGCCTTAAAAATAGATGGTAGGTATTACCTAAAATAATCTGGGCATTCACATCCCTTCTTACCTGGTTTTGATTAAGGCTTTTCACAGTACCCTGGGTACCTACCGGCATAAAGACCGGTGTCTCGATATCTCCGTGACCAGTGGTCAGTAGACCGCATCGGGCAGCCGTCAATTGACAAGTCTCTATCAGTGAAAAACTCATTTAATGCAATTGATTAGTTGAGATACCGCTGACTATCAAACTTGAGGAGTACTCCGATCATTAATGTAAAACCAAGCAATGAGGAACCTCCGGCACTGATAAAAGGTAACGGTATTCCAATAATCGGTAACATCCCCATTGTCATACCAATGTTGATTGCGAAATGAAAAAAGAGTATTCCTAAAACACCATATATATACTGCCGGAAGAGGTTCAACCTCTGTCTCTCTGCCAGAATAACCATCCGTATCAGAAGCAATACAAATAGAGCAATGATAGCAAATGAACCGATAAACCCCTGCTCTTCACCAACTGTGCAAAAGATGAAGTCTGTTGATTGCTCCGGCACATAATTCAGTTTTGTCAAAGTTCCTTCCAGGTATCCCTTACCGGAGAAGCCACCTGATCCAATTGCCATCTGTGAAAGCAGAACATTGTACAGAGGACCCTGAGGGTCACATTTCTCGGGGTGCAGCCATACATTCAACCGATCCTGGTGGTGTGGTTCCAGTATATTTGTAAAAACATAATGTGTACCAAATGACAGACCAGTATATAGGAGAAAAACAATCATCACCAATGCCGAGAGTTGCATTCGACCTTTCATTACCTGGAGAAAAAGGAAAAAAATCAGAAGTATACCGTTGATAATTAATATCTGCATTTCAAGTCCTTGGGTGATGCAGACAATTGACGCCAGTAAGAGCATCAACATACTTAGATTCCAGTAAGTCCGGTATTCAAAATTTTGCACCAGCGCCGCCATACAAACAACACTTAGTAAAATACTTACGGTGATTGGATCAAATAATAAGACCAGAATAAAAATAGCTCCTGCAGACAATCCAAAGATATAGGGTACCGGAGAAAGTCCTTCCCGATAAAGCAGGATAAAAAAGGATAGAAAAACCAAAGCACTACCAGGATCTGGTTGTAATAATGTCAAGATCAACGGCGCTACGAGCAGCGAAATAACGAAGAGGATATCCTTTGTTTTCTTTAATTTGGAAGTTGGGCCGGAAAGATAGCTTGCTATAGCCAGGCAGGTGGCAAACTTAGCAATCTCGGAGGGTTGAAATGAAAATCCCCAAAAACTAAACCAGGACTTTGAACCGTTAATTTCCACACCGAAAAAAAGTACCGCGACCAACATTACCAGCGAAATTCCATAAATAGGATAAGAAAAATTCCTCCAGAATTTCCAGTCAATATTTATAACTGCAAGTAACAAGGCAAAAGCAAAAACAAGCCAAAGGCTTTGTTTCCCTATTGGGTTGGAGAGTGAAAGGCTGGGTGATTCACCACCCTTATGTTCTACGGCAAAGATCATGAGCCAGCCAATCAGTACCAGACTCAGATACAGGGAGAACGTAATCCAATCGATATTTTTATTCTGTGTACCTGCCTTTGTAGAAGCCATCAATTGCTTGTGTTATAGAGCAACTTTTCTGGCGTCACATCATCCAGCACAAGCAAAGCTGAAGAGTATCGGAGTTTAATCCGGTGCAGTAAATTAAGAGCATGCAATTTCTCTTTAAATGCTGCATTTTTCAACTTAAGGATATAATAGGGATTATCATAAATCCATTCCAATTCCAGGTATGGATAAACGTTTTCAAACCGGCTTTTTTCTATTTCCATCTCACGTCGGTCACTGAGAGCTGCCAGCTGGATCCTCCATGCTTTTATGGTTTCCTGGTTTTTGTTTTTAGTAGCAAAAACCGTCAACATCTGATCTATTTCCGTACTCAGTCTCACTTCATTTTGAGCTCCGGCTACCTTACTGAACATCAGAAGGCAAAGTATGGATCCGTATAGGAGTTTTAAATGCATCTTCATTGTTGACTATGTTCTACCGTGACAATGTTTGTATTTTTTGCCGCTTCCACAAGGACATGGATCGTTTCTGCCAATCTTAGGATCCTGCCTTCGGATGGTTTCCTGTTTCTGTCGTTCGCTAACTCCTTCGGCAGCCGCTCTTGCCGCATCACCATCACCGCCTGCCGCACCGGCACCTCTGTTAACCCGTACTTTACTTAAATCAGTTTTCTGAGTCCGGGCTTCCTGTACTTCATTGGGTGCATTGATTAATAGTTTTCCTTTTGATAAGAAAGCGGTCACATCGTAGTTTATCTTATAAATCAGTTGTTCAAATAATTCATAGGCCTCCATCTTATAGACGACGAGGGGGTCTTTCTGCTCAAAGGAAGCCGCCTGCACTGATTCCTTTAGTTCATCCATACTACGTAGATGTTCTTTCCAGTTTTCATCGATCAAGGAGAGACTAACGGCTTTTTCTATATCTTGTATGATAGAAACACCCTGACTTTCCACAGCATCTTTCAGACTCGCAGAAATCTGCAATTGTCGCATACTGCCATCGGTGATTGGTAGTGCAATGTATTTATATCGATGTCCTTCATTTTCATATACGTTCCTTACGATTGGGAATAGAGCCTCCGCCATTTTAGCACCTTTCTGCCGATAGAAATCAGCAAACTCCTTCTGCAGCTGATCGTGCACTTCTTCTACTTTGGCTTCTCTGAAAAAGGCGGCATCCAGTTCGGGATCGATACCCAGTGACTGCATGGTTGCCCTCCTGAAACCTTCATAATCATCCGCTGCCCGGTGACTCGCAACCAGATTTTCCGTCAATCCTTCAAACATATGGTTCAAATCGACGGAGAGTCTTTCTCCGGACAGTGCATTTTTTCTTTTCTTATAAATAGCTTCCCGCTGAATATTCATGACATCGTCGTATTCAAGCAGGCGTTTTCGGATTCCGAAATTGTTTTCCTCGACCTTTTTCTGAGCTCTCTCAATAGACTTAGTGACCATACTGTGCTGAATGACTTCGCCATCTTTATGCCCCATCCTGTCCATTAATTTGGCAATTCTTTCGGAACGAAACAATCTCATAAGGTTGTCTTCCAGGGCCACAAAAAACTGGGAAGAACCGGGGTCTCCCTGCCTACCGGCACGACCACGTAACTGACGGTCAACCCGTCGACTATCGTGTCGTTCAGTTCCAACAATTGCTAATCCCCCTGCTTGCTTTACTGCAGTGTTAATTTTGATGTCGGTTCCCCTACCTGCCATGTTGGTCGCTATGGTAACCTTACCGGCCTTGCCAGCTTCGGCTACGATTTCTGCTTCCCTTTGATGTTGCTTGGCATTGAGTACGTTATGATCGATGTTTCGCAATTTGAGCATACGGCTCAATTTTTCCGAGATATCGACCGAAGTGGTACCCACTAGAACCGGCCTCTTTGCGTTACTCAGAGATACAATTTCTTCAATCACTGCATTGTATTTCTCCCGGGCAGTCTTGAAAACCAAATCCTCCCGGTCATCCCTGACGATTGGTTTATTGGTTGGGATAACAACCACATCCAACTTATAGATTTCCCAAAATTCACTTGCTTCCGTTTCAGCAGTACCGGTCATCCCTGCCAACTTATGGTACATTCTGAAATAATTTTGCAAAGTCACTGTCGCATAGGTTTGAGTGAGCTCGCCCACTTTGACATTTTCTTTAGCTTCCAACGCCTGGTGTAATCCATCAGAATACCTTCTACCTTCCATCATACGGCCAGTTTGCTCATCCACGATTTTCACCTGGCCATCTAAAACCACATATTCTTCATCTCTTTCAAAGAGGGTGTATGCCTTTAGCAACTGACTAACTGCGTGCAGTCGTTTGGATTTGATGCTGTAGTCTTCAATGACTGACTGTTTGGCCTCCTTTTTCTTACTGTCTGTCAGGCTGTCATTTTCCTCTATATCCTGAATGACTGTCCCGATGTCCGGTAAAATAAAGAGATTGGGGTCGTCACCACCCTTGGCTAAAAATTCTGCACCGCCTTCAGTCAAGTCCACGTTCCTGTTTTTTTCATCAATGGTGAAAAGTAACGGTTCGTCGACGATATGCATATTTTTAGACTGTTCCTGCATGTAAAAATTCTCGGCTTTCTGCAATGAAATTCTGACCCCATCTTCACTGAGAAACTTGGTTAATGGACGGTATTTAGGTAACGCCCTGTATGTTCTTAACAAAGCCATTCCTCCTTCACCCTCGTCAGATCCGGTATTACCTTTAGCAATCAAAGCTTTTGCATTGGCCAGGTAGTCCGTTGCCAGTTTTCTTTGGGCATTTACCAGTTTTTCAACATCCGGTTTTAATGCTAAGTACTCCTGATCATCAGCATCCTGAGAAACAGGTCCGGAAATAATCAATGGTGTCCGGGCATCATCTATTAACACGGAATCCACCTCATCCACCATTGCAAAATGGTGCTTACCCTGCACTAGTTCAGCAGTGGAGCGTATCATGTTGTCCCGTAAATAATCAAATCCATACTCACTGTTGGTACCATAAGTTATATCACAGTGATAGGCATTGATTCGTTCGGGAGAATGAGGACGGTACTTGTCAATACAATCTATCGTCAAAAACAGGAACTCAAAGATAGGACCGACCCATTCACTATCCCTGCGAGCCAGGTAGTCATTGACAGTAATAATGTGAACACCCTCTCCCGCTAATCCATTAAGGTAGGCAGGCAAAGTGGCAACCAATGTTTTCCCTTCTCCGGTCGCCATTTCTGCAATCTTACCATCGTGTAATACCATACCCCCGATCAGCTGTACATCATAGTGCACCATATCCCAGGTGATCTCACCTCCGGCTGCCGTCCATT
Organism: Saprospiraceae bacterium; assembly: GCA_041748995.1. GTDB lineage: Bacteria > Bacteroidota > Bacteroidia > Chitinophagales > Saprospiraceae > JABDMH01. Next base: position 6,142 of record JBGTCB010000509.1, read on the forward strand.
TGTTAAACCAAATAGCTTTGTCTCCTTCTATTTTGACATAAGAACTTTTTGCGGCAATACTCCGGTCAAAGTCCGTAGCGGTAACTACCAGCTGGTCATTTTCTTTAAATCTGCGGGCTGTTTCTTTTACAACAGCAAAAGCTTCCGGTAAAATTTCATTCAAAACATCTTCGAGATGCTGATCTTTTTCCTTCACCATCTCGTCAATCTCATTGAAGAGCTGTTCTTTGATTCCAAAATCAGGTTCGGATTTAGCTTCCTGTCGCAATGCTTCAATATCCGCCCGAATACCCATCAAATGTTCTTCAATCCTTGATCTGAATTCGAAAGTCTTTTCCCTAAGTGCGTCATGGCTAAGACTCAGGATTTCTTCATGTCGTTTCAACACCTCCTCAACAATCGGGGTATATTTCTTTACATCACGGTCAAACTTGGTACCGAATAATTTTGTGAAAAAATTTAGCATAAACTGTCTCTTTATCAATATGGTAGTCGTGCAAAGATAACGATATTGCAAGCTTATCGTTTAGAACGTAATTTGAAGATCATATATCATACCAGCCTACTTTCTTGCACGACTTTAAGCCATAATGACAGAATTTTGTCGTTTAGTATATGTTTATCTTAGCGGAGCCAATAATTTCATGACCGTCTTTAAAACACTTCTTTCCATTTTCTTTTATTTCCTGATAGTCAGGGTTTCTGGTCAAATCGTACCACCTGTCTTCGAATGCATTCGTGGAGATACACTATTCTGGTCACCAACCGTGAATAACTG
>JBGTCB010000510.1:0-6427 GCA_041748995.1 Saprospiraceae bacterium
ATGAAAGGTAGAAAGCAGAAAACATCGATAGATGGCTACCAGGGGAAAAATAGGGCGGAACCCGAAGACTACCCTGGAGTGCAGACTTTCATGTGGATAACTGAAAACAACGTCACGAATTTTACCGAACCGAAGTATGGATTACTGGAACAAATTCTTAGTCCGACCAACCTGAATAAGGCCTACAAACGAGTAAAGTCGAATAAAGGGAGGGGAGGAATAGACAAGATGGAAGTCGACTCTTTAGGGAGCTATCTTGCGGAAAATAAGGAGGAGTTACTAAGGTCTATACTGGACGGAAAATACCGTCCAAATCCAGTCCGACGGGTAGAAATACCGAAGGATATTGGGAAGAAGCGGCAGTTGGGGATACCGACGGTAGTAGACCGAGTGATCCAACAGGCCATCCAGCAGGTGATGTCGCCAATTTACGAGGGACAATTTTCAGAAAGTAGTTATGGTTTCAGGCCAAGGCGTAGTGCGCACCAAGCCTTGGATATTTATTTTTCTCGGATTATTATGGATCGGTTAAAGTGTAAGTTAAGAAACCGCCCTGTACGGATCCGTACGCAGGGTGGTGTGAGAGGACAGATAGGGAATTAATCCCTATCTTCCTACTCGATTACTGTGTCCCTGTCAAAATATGATTTGGAAAAAAACATTCTTCACCTAAAATAGTGAGTAAATCAGATTTTTTGGAAATGTAGGACTACTTTTAGCATTTCGATATGTTGATAAATTTAAGATATTTAGCTAAGTTCGGACCTTTCTGATTAGGTTTAGCTGCTTCGAGGATGATGCCCAGCTGCCAGAGGCCAGATGTAAATGAGAAATTCATACAGAAAATTTGAAATGCCGCTAATAATTGACGTGATTGTATCCTGCAGATTGCACCTGCTAAAAAAGCGATTTGTCAGGGTCTTACGCATTCTTAACTACATCGAGTGGACAAGCTCGTCAGAGCCAGTCTTCGTTCACACTAAGCCGATTTGTTCAGGTTCAGGCTCCGTAAACTATTAAGGTCCTTTTACATGAAAATTTATATCAAGTACATGGTTTCGATTCGCTGCAAAATGGTGGTGAAGGAGGCATTGGATACCCTGGGTATACAGCATGCACCGATTGAACTGGGGAGTGTGGAGGTCAAGGAGAACTTTACTCCGGAACTTCGTTCTCAGGTGGCAGAAGCTTTGTTGAAATCCGGTCTGGAATTGATGGATGACAAAAAGGCAATGATGATTGAAAAGATCAAGAATATTATCGTTGAGATGATTCATTACTCCGAGGAACATCCCAAAATGAAATTTTCCGATTATCTCAGCGAAAATCTTGGTCATAACTATACCTATCTCGCGAGTCTTTTTTCTGACTCCACCGGAACCACGATCGAACATTTTATCATTGCCCATAAAATCGAAAGGATAAAGGAATTGCTTTTATATGACGAACTCAATCTGACCGAAATATCGCACAAACTGAACTATAGCAGTGTAGCCTATCTGTCCAGCCAATTCAAAAAAGTGACAGGACTAACTCCTACTTTCTTCAAACAACTCAGGCAAAACAAAAGACGTATTTCACTTGAGGACCTGTAATTCTTCTTGTACTGGAGAAAAAGTATCGCACTAATTATAGCGATCTTGCTGGCAATTGAACTATTGTAAAAATTAACCGATCGTGCGGTAGCCCTGCCCCTCACTCGAAAACTGTTGAAATACTCAGGTTAATGCTTTAGGTATGTTAATGACCATCGGCGTACAGAAGGTGGGATGCTCTTGGTTTAATGGCGTTCGAAATGAGGGCTGACATCCATATCGGCCCTATAGTAGCCGTAAAAAAATTTCAATACTATATTTGGGGAGATACTGTCAACACGACCTCACGGATGGAATGCAACGGAGAGGTAGGCAAGGTGAATATTAGCCGGGATTCTTGTGCGCAGATCAAAGATGATTCTCATTATCTTTCGAAAAACGGGAAAGATTGATGGAATGGGGCAAAGAGGATATAGAGATGTATTTTGTTAGTTAGAAATATATCCAGTCATGGCCGGCATTCAAATGCAGAGAATAATGTTCCAATTCCGATTCCGTTTTCGTTTAGGATTCAAAGGAAACCGGTATTTAGTATTTAAACCTCAACCCATCCTCAAGATATTTCCTTAGCAATTGGCCGATCAGTATTTGATTATTAGAAGACGATACATGATTAGTATATAAGTGTTAAGAACAACTTTTTTCGTCTCAAAGTCATTTATTATTCTCTTTAAAATAAATAAACCCGCCTTGTGGCAGGTTTAAAGGGTCCAAAATATTCTGGTTTATTAGGGAGGATTTTGGGCTTCTTTCGATGAAGCATATAAATCAGATTAATTTTTGCTTTATCAGTTTATTCATCTCTCAATTGCTCCCTTGAATAATTTCAACCATATACATTCCCGCGATGAGGTCTTGGCCAATATGAATAAGGTCCTGACCATCCAATATTTCGATCCTACTTATGTACCCTGCTTAAGGCATCATAAATCGAAACTCACACCGGCTCAATTAATGGATGTGACCAGACACCCTTAGGGAGCTATTAGAGAGCCTTTACCGTGCGTATTTTTTGGATCGTACTCTGCATTGCCCTGAATGCCGGCACCAAAATTTTGCATGGATGCATTCATGGTGCTAAGTTGCGATGAACTCCAATAATTATGGAGATGGAGATTGAATTTAATCGGGAGTCAAGGTAAGATTTTCAGCTTTAGTTCCGGTAGAATATCTGAGTGCCTTAATTCAGATAAGATGATTGGCGAAGTTACAGGCAAGCGGTATTCTTTATATCGTCATCCTACCGGCATGCGCAAGGGAATTGATGGCTGAGTGGCCGGGTGATCAATTAGATGGGGTGTGTACATCTAAGTTTAGAGGACTTGTAATAACAAATAGAACTTTTTCATCTGTTGAATGACCAAAGCAAGTAAACAAATCGTTACCTTGTAGGTTGATAATAAACTCAACATAGTGATCAGTAAGGATGAGCATGGCTATTTTGCTTACTGTCCTACCTTACCTGGCTGTCATTCTCAAGGGGATACTTTGAAGAATCATTGGCCAATATTAAAGAGGCAGCAGAGTTGTACCTGGAAACGATGACGCCCGATGAAATTACCGAGTCACTAAGTCAGGAGATCCTTACCACCACAATGGAAATTCAACTTGCCTAAACAACCTCCACTTACTGCTAAGGAACCGAATCACTACTCCTGAAAGCAGGATTTGAATATATCCGAAGTAAAGGGAGTCATCGCATTTACATGAAGGGAAATCGCAGAACAGTTATTCCATTCCACGAAAAGAAAGTCCTTCATCCCAAGATTGTTAAGCAGATCCTAACCGCGATTGAGGAATAAACCGGCAAAGGCGGGTAAGGCTCCTCCTGGATTATTTCTATACCAGCTTATCCCACTGACATCCAGGGAATGTATCGGAGATTGCCTATGCGCTGGGTTTTAACGTAGTCATTCATTTCAATAACTTCGTTAAAAAGCATACCCAAACAAGCCCGTTGAAATTCGGAATGTTTCCATTTCGTGAGTTATTCTTTGGTTTGAATTGTTTGATGTTTTTAATTCAGGGCACCTCTATTTAGCTCTGAATGAGTAAAAATTTAATATGATGTAAGTCAGACGAGGCTGGAGGAAGGAAGATAGCCGTAGCTATCTGACTGACGATCAACGAAGTATGGCGCAGCATATTATTAAATAAATTTCAAAGAAAATTGTTTTTACCGTGAACGGGGTTAATAGAGGTGCCCTTCAGCCAATCTCAACAAGCGTCAGACTGCACTGCCACAATAAGGACAAAATCGATATCCTGGTTCCGTACGACTTTTACAAGTTGGACAAAGAATCACCTGGTTATCACCGGTTTTGAGTGGTTTGCTATACAGGACTTTATAGCCCTCGGGAATCTCCCGAATAAAAGAACTTTCGGCACCAATTTCACTAATTAAATAAAGACGTTCTTTAGCCCGGGTGATGGCCACGTAAAACAGCCGTCGTTCTTCCTCCAGCAACATCTCATGTTTAACCGGACGGATCATTTGATAAATACGGTCTCCCATCCAGATATCCGGAAATCCTCCATAACCTTCAGTCATTCCAATCACAAATACTATTCGCGATTCCAGGCCTTTTGCCGCATGAATGGTTTTGGCATTTACCCTTATCTTCTCCTTTCTAAATCTTACCCGGTAGGGATCAAACATTTTCGAGCGTCGATATAAAAACAGAATATCTTCCTCCCCGATACCTTTTTTAATTAATTCCCTGATTTCCTGCAAAGCGTATTCGACATTATCTTCGAGTCCGGTTCCGGCATATACTTGAATCTTTCTTCTTGACTTTCGAGCTGCCCTTATCTTTTTTTCAATCTTGTATTTATTGTGACCAATTACTTCATTGCTCGCCTTGACGATGTGATCCGTACTCCGATAATTAGTGCTCAAATGAAATATCTTGCTATTTGCAAAAAACCGGGAAAACTCCACAATATATTTCACATCCGAACCACGAAAACCATAGATACTCTGCCAATCGTCACCCACACAAAATAACTGTGCTTTAGGATTTAGGATGGATCGAATAAATTTAATCTGTATTTTATTAACGTCCTGAAACTCATCAACCAGCATATATTTATACCTCCGGTGAAAGAGCGTTTTAATATCATCGTTCATCTGAAGAAGTTCGATGCTTTTATCGATGAGTTGGTTAAAATCAAGATAGGATTTATTCTGGCAATAAATCTTATATTGCTGAATCATAGGAAGACAGCAATCATAAAAAAGACGCACCCGCTCATGTGGTTCAGTACTGATTTTTTGCTTCAGTTTGTCCAGATCCACGCCATCAGCCTGACACATATCAAGAACCCGGATCACCTGCTGAAGAAATTCCCGAACTTCTTTAGCATGATTTTTCATCTCTTCTTCATAGCTAAGAATCGCCTGGGTAGAATAGCTAGCGGGTAATCTTCCTTTTATAATGCGGGTCAAGGCCAAACTGAAGAGATTCGAATCTCTGGTCATGTGTTCATAGGTGCAAACCAGTGTATGTCCCCCCTTGACAAACTGTTTTTCTTTCTCCTGCATGGGAGCGCTCCGATCACTGATATGCTCGAGATATAGATTGGCACCCGGGATAAAGAAATCCGGATTAAAACTAAAATCGGAAAAAGAAACCTTAGGTTCGTAGAGATACTGAATATTATGTCGATAGAGCCAATCGGCAATATATTGTTCAGATTTCGACCTTACTTTATCACCATTCAGAGTGGAGTAGTATTTTCCATCGGGATAACTTTGAATAAAATCACGATTTTCCAGATGAATGCGATCGACCATATAGTCGATGATGTATCTTTTAAAGTGAAGCAGCCAATCCCGGTCTTCACAGTACTTGATCAGTATTTTATGCATGATCTCATACTGGCTTTCCGGTGCGGAAATCCGGCTCAGGTCTTCTACCTTGACTCCGGCATCGGTCACAATTTTAAACTTATTGTCGAATGCTTTGACTCCATAGTTTTTCATAATGGAGTAACACAGGCTATGGAAAGTGCGAATAGTCAATCTGCTTATCCACTTTTGTTCTGCCAGCTTTTTGCTTCTGAGTTTTCTTTTTTCCGCTTCATTAAGGAGTTTATCAGTGATCATCCGGGCAAATTCTCCCTGTTCATCAGCTGCCGCGATAAGCCGGTCCAGCATCTCGTTTGCAGCATTTTTAGTAAAAGTAATGGCGAGGATCTCCTGAGGTTTCACGTTTTTATGCTGGATCAGATAGACAATTTTCTCGAGTAGTGTTTTGGTCTTGCCGGCTCCTGCACCAGCAAGCACCAACACTCTCCGGTTATCGCTGATGATCGCCTTCGTTTGTTGCTTGCTAAGGGTGGCAGTAGGTTTGGGCTTTCTTTGACTCAAATGATCCGACATGTTGATTCAAAAAATTTTAACCGGCAGATTATTAACACTTTATATTCCAGGAATAAAACCTTAAGATCTGAATAATTATTTCAACTTCTACTATCCGTATTTTGAATTAGTCCATGTAGTGGTTTACTTTCTTCATATTAATCCTGATTTTGGTCTACAATTGGCGTCTACCTTAATCAGGACAAGTCAAGGTCAGTTAAACCGTTTTCCACCCCCTGCCCCCTCAAGGGCCCTCAAGGGGGACATCTGTCCAATTAACGCTGACTAACCTCTCAGGGTAAAGAAACCTTGTTAAGCATGCTCCGGCGTGTGTATGACAAATTGCATCAAGCTGCAGCGGCAATTACTTTCTTGACCATGTTCCACTCATTTGCTTTCTGATAACATCTTAAGTTTGCAATGGCTTGGCATCCATATATGGACCAGCGTTGTCCTGAAAGTTTCATTC
>JBGTCB010000511.1:0-6779 GCA_041748995.1 Saprospiraceae bacterium
GGGGGGGCAGGGGGGAGAACCAGCAGAACAGTTATGAAAATCATAAAAATCTGGGTCAGTATGTTCGAGTTAATCTTTTGGAGGAAGTACGTTTATTCCACCCCCTGCCCCCTCAAGGGGGATATCTGACCAATGAAGCAATGACTAACCCCCTTTGTCGAGTCACTATTTCATAGGCAACCACAAAGCCCAATGTTTCGGTACCCCCTCGGGGCCCCTGGCGCACGCAAGGGGGAGAACCAGCAGAACGTCATCGTGGCCTAACTCCTCCGGATCCAAATTTCTGCATGCCGGATCCGGGAGCCAAACGGAACCCCAGGCAAAATCTCCAGACCACCAGATACCCGAAACCGCTCAGCGAAACTCCAAAGGATCCTGGAGCCAATTCGATTCAACAATTCATGGCACGCAAAGGCGCAGAGGCGCAAAGGTGTTTCAGTTCTATGCAATGAAGGAGCTTATCGTTGGTTACCTTTTCTTCAGGAGGAACATTCAACAATTCAACAACAGCTAGACCCCTAAAAGGGGACTTTCCAGCCTGCTAACAAGAAAACCATCTCAATGAAAAGGAAATTTGTTGTTCTGAGACCATAACACCATACTACCAAAGTACCAAAACATCACGCCAAACACCATTCACTGCGACCTAAGAGACTAATTTCTGATTATCCCATTTCTTCGGAAGGAACAGTTAAACCCCTTTTTCAACAGTTAAACCACTGACCCGATAATTTATAGAAAAATAGTATCCAAATCAGGTGCAATGCTGCAGCCCTCTTCTAATAAAAAATTACCAGGACCATCTATTTCCATGTACATACCTTCCTCCAAATGGTAACAAATGATGCTGTCCTTTTGGGGATCAACGATGAGGTAATAATTTACTCCGAACGATTGGTAATAATCATATTTTACGGTAAGATCTTTATCCCTCGTGGATGGCGATAGAACTTCAATGACTAGAGAGGGAGGAAAATCAAGGTAGAGTTTATCAATTTTACCACACACAATAAGCACATCCGGTCTTAGCACGGTATGTTGATCAACCATAATATCCAATGGATCGTAAACACGGCAATCGCAGTGCTCCAATTCATCGATGGCTTTTCCAAGTTGAAAGATCAGATTCGCTGTAATCAACTGATGTCTTGGCGATGGAGGAGGAGTCATAGCATGGGGAATTCCATCAATCAATTCCCATTCACCCGGCCACTTGCGATATTCGTCGTATGTATAATTTGGTAAAATCCTTCTCGCTAAAGACATAATTATAAAGCTAAGCTTCTTTTAACTTCTATACAAGAAGCGCACTATCTTTACGTTCTCGTCTATGCCCATTATGGGATGCTGCTTATAGGTTCTGCTCTGGATCCGGGAGCCAAACGGAACCCAAGACAAAAACCTTGTGACCACCAGATACCAACAGCAGATCAGCAGGTGCTCCAGTGGATCCTGGAGCCATTTCGATTCAACAATTCGCGGCACGCAAAGGTGCTGAGGCGCAAAGAGTATATCAGTTCTATACGATGAAGGAACTTATCGTTGGTGATCTTTTCTTCGGGATGGACAGTTCAATAATTCACGGCACGCAAAGGTGCTGAGGCGCAAAGAGTATATCAGTTCTATACAATGAAGGAATTTATCGTTGGTTACCTTTTCTTCGGAAGGAACAGTTCAACAATTCATTTCACGCAAAGGCGCAGAGGCGCAAAGTGTATATCGAGTTCTATACAATAAAAGAATTTATCGTTGGTTACCTTTTCTTCGGGAGGAACAATTCAACAATTCAAGCACTCTGAGACCCCTAAATCCCCTAAAAGGGGACTTTCCGGAGTGCTATAGAGAAAACCCATCCACTTAAAAAGGAAATCTCTTGGTTTGAGACCACAACACCATAAACCACAACACCAAAATACCATTCAAATTTTGTTTGGTTTGAGACCACAATATCATAAACCACAACACCAAAATACCATTCAAAATTGGTTGGTTAGAGACCACAACCCCATAAGACCATAAGACCACAACACCACGCTATGTTGTGGAGCTCCGAATCCGAATTCTGCCTGCCGGATCCGGGAGCCAAACGGAACCCCAGTTAAAATATCCAGACCACCAAATACCCGAAACCGATCAGCTAGAGCTTGATCCTGGAGCCAGCCTCCAAGATGCCAATGACTACTCTTCCAGGCAGGAGGACTGTAAGACCTAGCACCATTCTGTCGGTTATACAATTCAAACAATTAAAAATCATCATTCCATTTCCAAAATTTTAATAAATTTAACTATGAAGTATCTGACTTTAAATATTCCGGACCATCTTGATCTGGATGAGAATGAGACAAAAAGGTTTCTGGCGGCAAAAATGTATGAAACCGGAAGGTTATCACTCGGGCAAGCCGCTGAATTGGCCGGTTTATCAAAAGTGGCATTTTCAGAAATTTTGGCTGATTATGGTGTTTCATTAGTCAATTATCCGCCTTCGGATATAGTAAAAGATGCAGCACAATTCTGATATTATCATTTCAGATACCAGCTGTTTAATAATTTTGGATAAAATTGGTGAACTTGAATTATGGGCACCTCTATTAACCTCATTCATGGTAAAAACAATTTTCTTCGAAAATCTATTTAATAATATACTTCGCCATACTTCGTTGATCGTCAGTCAGATAGCTACGGCTATCTTCGTTCCTCCAGCCTTGTCTGGCTTGCATCTTATTAAATTTTTACTCATTCAGAGGTAAATAGAGGTGCCCTTATTAATGAAGGTGGGGAGGAAGATATTCGTGACCCCGATCATTTTAAAGGAATTTGGAAAAAGTCTGCCGGAATGGGTTTCGGTTATGTCGCCTGAAAATTCGCATTATCAACAAATTCTGGAATTGGACCTGGATGAGGGAGAAGCAAGTGCAATTGCTTTATCCCTGGAAATGAAAAATCCGATCCTCATGCTTGATGAGCTAAAAGGCAGAAAAATTGCGGAAAGACTAAATTTAAGATATTCTGGTACTTTTGGCTTAATCCTTAAAGCCAAACAACTTGGATTGATCAATAGCGTGAAACCTATTCTTGCAAAAATAAGAGCCACCAATTTCAGATTTGATGAAAAGCTGTTTGAAAAAGTTTTGGAGCAAGCAGGGGAATGAAAATAAGAAAGACGGAGCCTAATATCACCTTAGATCCAGCGGGCGTTTTCAATAAGAATTCATTTCTCCGATGCCGGATCCGGGAGCCAGACGGAACCCCAGACAAGATCTCTAAACCACCAAATATCCGCAACCGATCAGCGAAAGCTCCAGAGGATCCTGGAGCCAATTCGGAATACCCAAAACATAAGGCTACGGTGTCTCCCTGGAGGAGCAGGGGGGAGAATCAGCAGCACGGTCAGGCGACTAACCCTTCTCGGGAAGAATTCTGAGCTTCTCCTTAAGACAGTACAATTAAACAATTCAACAATTAAACCACAGGATCACTGACCAAGAACAGTGGGACCCCTAAATCCCCTGAAAGAGACCTGAAAGGAGACTTTCCTGAGTGCTAGAGAAACCATCCACGAAGAGAAAATTTCTTGGTTTGGACCAGAACACCATAAAACCAAAATACCATTCCAGACACCATAAAACCATAACACCAAAATACCATTCAAGATCTGTTGGTTTCAGACCATAACACCAAAATACCAAAACACCATTCAAAATTTATTGGTCTGAGACCACAACACCATAAAACCAAAATACCACAACACCAACAATTAAACAGTTAAACACTTTTCCAAATACTCATTCCTAAACTTTCCTTCGGGATCATACCGCTGTACCAAATCTTTAAACTCCCCCATCTTTGGATAGAGTGTGTTGATTTTGTCTGCTTCCATCACAAAAAGTTTAGCCCAATGAGGTCTTGCCTGAAAAGGTTCCAGCGCCTTTTCCAGGGCGGGTAAAAAGGCCATTACCCCATCCCAATCCGGTTTCCAGGTAAAATGAAAGGCGATTTTATCGTTACCCTGGGCGGTGCTCATCCAGAGATCATCGCCCTGGATGCTGCGGACTTCGGAGATAAAGAGCAGGGGAGTGATCCTGGGCTGCATCGATTGGAGGAGCATCAACACCTCCGGGGCCTGGTCGCGGTCGACGAAAAACTCTGATTGCAATTCATCACCATTGCTGGGGGTAAAATCGAGTTTGAAATGAGGTAGCCGATCATGCCAGGAGCCGGGTACTGCCATTTGATCGGTACAGTTTTCGGAGGACAAGGCGGCGATGGGATGCATATTCCTGGTTGCCTGGGAGCTACCATAAAAATCCGCAATAGGCTCAAGCGGATCACTGCCATCCAGTCTCCTTTTGAGCCAGACCTGGTTTATATTATCCTGACTCCAGTCGGTAAAAAAAGAAACGCTGTAAGCCCGGGAAAAGATATCCTCAAAATTTGTCACGGCTGCCTGCAGGGGCAGGTATTCAAAAATTTCCTGTTGCACCTGGTATGTAGGTTGGATAGCCAGCGTAACCTTGGTTACTACCCCAAGGGCACCCAGATGAACCACGACGCCTGCAAAATCAGGATCCGGAGGAGTGAGGCTGACAACGTCACCATTAGCCTTTACGATTTCAAGACCACGTACGATGGCTGCCAGATTACCATTTTGATCCCCCGACCCATGGGTCGCGGTAGCACAGGCTCCGGCTACCGAAATATGCGGCAGTGAGGCCAGATTATGCAACGCAAATCCCTCCTGATGCAGGTACCGGCTTAGCTCTCCGTACCGGATACCCGATTCAACCGTCACGGTCATAGCTGATTTATCCAGGTTTAAGATTTTATTTAAACCCCGGGTGGAAATCAGATCCTGCTCACAATCAGCGATGGCACTGAAAGAATGCCTGGTTCCCAACGCTTTGATTCTGTTGCTTTTACTCACTATCTCCTGTACCTCATTAAGACCGTTGGGTTCAAAAAACCGGGTGGCTTTATAATGGAGGTTGCCAGCCCAGTTGTGGCCGGCACTGGAGCTGGATTCCGGGACCGGATTGCAGGCAAAGGGACTGAGAGCGGCAGATCCCAGAGCCAAAGAAGTCGTTTTGATGAACGAGCGTTTTCGCATTGGAAAGCAGTAATTTTATGTATGGATACTAAGATAGTCAAATAGTAAAAAAAAAGTCGCAATTCTACTACCCTTGGGAGATGTACCAGGAGCAAGAGCATGATCATTAGCTGCGAAAGATTTGTGCCCTTTCAATTAACAAGAATATATGTGAAAGCTTAGTTCATAACTCAAGACTACTTGGTTAAGACCATGGCCACAGAAACAATCACTAGTGGATGAGATCTAAGCGTTGCAGATTAACTCTGATTGAAAAAGTATTGTTCATAATCAAAGTTCTTGAAAGGAATGTTCAGAACCTGCAGAAATGAGGGTATGATATTATTATAGTTTTGCATCTCTTGATCATAATCGAGGATTACTAGATTTTCTGGGTCAAAGTGTTTTTCATAGATGGAAATCAGCCAATCATAATCGATTAGCCAGGTGTCATCCTGAATATAGAGGACAGACTCCTTGTTGCTGGAGGCATATCTATTTCTCTTTTTATAGATTTGCTTTTCATATGAATTCAAGAAATCTTTTTTATTTCTTAAATAGAGAATGACTTTTACTGTGGAAGGAGGACACTTGACAAGGTTCTTTAGCCGAATCAACTCAGCATCAAACCGTAACCATGAGAGACTTTCACCGGTAAAAATCTGATGTGGTTCGGATGAGCTTCGTAAAAAACCATGGATTAGCTCTTGAACAGAAGTCCTGAAGGGGGTGCCTAATTCTAGTGATGGAAAGTTGTACTTTGCAAAAGTATCCCGATTATCATTGAGGGCATATAAATGCAACTCTATATGGTTCATTGGATTTTGCATACATCCGGTGTATAATTCGTAACCGTGATGTCTTAAAGCTTTCGAGTTATCGGAAAGAAAACGCTGGAGGGATGTTGAACCGGTTTTGTGAGTGCCAATATGAAGATATATCATAAGTGCTACAATAGATTAATTATACCCCAATTGTTCAAAGTCATTCCTATAGAAATCATAAGCGATTTCAGCCATTCTGGGACCCATATAATAGCTCCAGTGAAAATGATTGGTGAAATGCATTTTTGGAACTGAAGCAGACAAATCCAATCTATTAAGAATTAGCTTTAAGTCGGTTTCTAATCTTTCAAATCTTCCCACAAAATCGGCACAATGGAGGCAGTTGAATGGATGTGTTTGTGGAATAGTGTGATGCCTGATTCGCTCTTCAAAGGACTTTCTTCTTTCGTCAAAAATAATTTTATCGTTTCGTACAATGTCTATGAATTGTTGCAATTGCATCGGATAGAAGTCACTCGCCATTACCCATGTACTATCTCCTTTCGGTCCTTCAGTAAACATTTTCCATGCAGATATAAGTCGATCAAATGGATGTCTGACGAAAGCAAATTTGAAAAAACCGTTCCAATCATCAGGAATCTCCCCAAATATAGGACCTTCATATCGACTTGCCCAAATACCTTTCCTTATTGAAGTCCCTCCTGTCTTGGGTATGTGTATAAATACACAATCTGGTTTTAATAATTTAAAATTACTCATTCTTATAACAAAGCTAGGTAATCCTTGTTCGTCGCCTTAGAGATACGATAAATCACTGTGTCATTCAACAATGATCGTTTAAATACCTCTCGCAAGATACTTGAAGCAACACTATTGGACGGTAATTTCAAATATCTTTCCATAAGATTGTC
>JBGTCB010000512.1:0-2125 GCA_041748995.1 Saprospiraceae bacterium
TGCACTGAGTCAGTAGTTTTGACTCTTCTTCCTCCTCGCCAACGAGACTTTCGCCCAGCAGCGGAAGAGTCTGAAGGCTAGATTGAATAAAACAAAAGAGCCCCGATTAAATCGGGGCTCTTTTTGCACTGCAGAGGAGGAGGGATTCGAACCCCCGGACCGCGTTAACGGTCTCCGGTTTTCAAGACCGGTGCCCTAAACCGCTCTACCACTCCTCTGTTTAAATAATACCCTTTTCCTTCAGGTATTTGTGTCCTTCAATTGACTTAAAGAACAACTCTCTTTTATATGCCTCCGACTTAGTGTCAAAGGCCTCCATGTAAATCACTTTCCAAGGCCCTTTGCCTTTTGTATATCTGGACTTCCCCAGATTATGTCTATTCAGCCGTTCATTAAGGTCTTTTGTATGACCATAATAGTGCGTGCCCATTGACTCACTTTGCAAAATGTAGGCATAAAACATTTTACAAATTTAGCACAACTCCCCCGAACCGCGTTAACGGTCTCCGGTTTTTGCCAGAGGCATCCCTATGGGGCAAGACCGGTGCAATAAACCGCTCTACCACTCCTCTGTGTTCCTAATAACCCTAAAAAGATTGCATTTTTCGTTTTAGGACTGCAAAAGTAAGTGGAAAATCGTTCTGCTCAAAAGCGGATGCACCTTTTTCTATTCTTCGCTAAAATCAGGGAATGTTTTCTTCATTTCGGCCAGCGTATAATTATGGTAGGTAGGCTTACTGGCATCCAACTCCAACGAAACCAAACGCTGATTATTAATAATTGGCAGCAATTTGTCGCGGTCTCCATTGAATTCCTTCTCATTCAATCGCGCTGACTTTAAAGCATATTTACGGGCAAAATTGTCGCCCTCCAATTGTAGCTGGTTGCGAATCTCCACGTTGATTTTCAGGCGATCCATAATGTCGTTCTTCGATTTTCCCAGCACTTCGGTGGCTTCCAGCGTTCCCAATGTAAGCACCGTAGTTCCCCCCACAGCCGAGACCACCTTGGATTCGTCTGTTTGTAACACTACCGGTGAAAGACCGGTGGTGGCTCCTAAGGAAGCATTTACTAAAGCACGATTTTTTTTGCCTCTCTTCGCTTTACGATATTGCTTATTAAGCTCGTCATGATTCTGATCCAAAATTTCAATCAATGCCTTTGCCTGAATAAGCGAATTTCTATATTTCTGGTAGAGAAATTTATGCTTTTCATCCATGTTCTCCGCGTCTTTCACAACGATGCGCACCTTTCGCTGCACGCGGTTGTTTGATTTGTCCAAAGCAAAGAACAATACATCAACACCTTTAGTCTTCTCTATCTCCTGCACAAAATGATATCCGGGCGACCAGGTAAATTCTGATTGCACAGAGGTGTTTTGCACCAGACTGTACTGCTCCACCGCTGCATCGGAACTAATAAATCCAACACTTTTAATATTGTCATCACCATTCGGATCCGAAACGTAAATCTTCAGGTTAACACGCTCATTTTCTTTGATTGTAAAGATGGAGTCACCTGGCACAATCAATATTTCAGGAGGTAAGTCCAACTGAGTCTGCGCAATTTTTAATTTGCCGATGGTCTCCAGTTTTTCAGGTTGATCCTGCACAAGGAATTCGATTTGCAGAGGATTATTTTTCAAACTATTAAACTGGTTTCTTGATAGACTCCATGTAAACTGGCCCAGCGAAGAAAGGGTGGCACCTTCTGGCATCTGAGATTGTAATGATCGGAATACGAGCGGGTCTCCGTCAGGATCTTTTACATATTCATTTGGGATTTGATATTGGTTTATGGATGACTGTTTTACATAAAACACCGGCAAATCTTCTACCTCAGGAGGTCTGTTTTTATGCCACACTACTAAATTCATTGATTTGCTAACTCTGTTACCATCCGGCCAAGTGGCTTTAATAATCAGGTTTATTTCTTTTTGTTTTTCCAGGCGATCAACCAGATCATAAGAAGGTGTCCATGAAAAATTTCCCAGGCTGTCAAACGCAATACCCAAATCTTTTGCTCCTTCCAGATGATATGATGGCTTCTGAGGATCGTCTGTGGCGATCGTGAAGGAAACAAGTGTCCCTTCTTCCAGCGAATTCCATTGGATGGTATCCGGAAT
>JBGTCB010000513.1:0-5928 GCA_041748995.1 Saprospiraceae bacterium
GAAAAATGAGCGTTGTCTCAAGACCTCCGTCCGTGAGAAAATAATCTGTCTTGTATTTATTCATTGGATTTTTCATGATTTCGATTGACTTCGATATTTATTAATTCAATTAATCATTGACGGGTTTGGTGACATCTTTAAAAATAAGCATATCGCCAATCCTGGCAGAAGCTCCCTCATAAAATCCGGTTTTATGTTCAAAATCAACCGGGTTGTGGAAGGTGCCGAATAGGATATCAAAAATCGGCAGATCAGAATAATTGCCTCGGTGGATTTCCATGGCATGATGGAAGGTATGACTTTCCGGTCGCTGTATTATAAATCCTAACCATCTCGGAGTTTTAATGTTGGCATGCTGAAACATGCCCAGAAATGTGGTGGTTAAAAGCATGACGGTGATGGCCTGGGGAGCCAGTCCGGCAATGAGTGAAAAACACACACTGGCGAGTACCGTCCAGCCAGCCATATCCAGTGGACTAAAATAAAATGCTCCGTAAGTATCCAGTCGTTCTGCACTGTGATGCATCTGATGAAACGTACGCCATAAGAAGCTAAAACGATGCAGGCAAAAATGCCAGATGTATACACCAAATTCATAGAGTAATACACCGAACAGACCTCCAGCGACAATACCCAGTCCGGACAGGTCAAACAATCGATATGGCTCCAGGATCGGATCGATCCACAACGGGAGGTACGAAGAAAGATAAAAATAAACACCAAAGGACAGTAGCCCGCGGAGTTTCCAGTTTTTAATTTTAGGCAATTCCCTACCCGGGAACCTGGCTTCCCAAAACATTAGTGCCCCGTAAATCGCAAGGATAATGAGGGATATCGGATCTAGTAAAATTTCTATTGGAGTAGGCATAGTTAATGATTTTTAAGATTAACATTTGCCCTATAATGCGTAAGTTGACCACTTACAATGTAAGCGAGGAGCAAATTGAAAACTTACACAGTAATCCAATGCAGGTCTGTCTCAGGTTGGTAGGAGCAGAAAGTTCCTGTTTTAATCGTGTTCGTCAGGTGTTTGCCCAGGGTGGGGTGGCTATTCTCTAATTTGGAAATAGCTTTTCTAATCCGCCAGGTAACCGCTGAGCGGGCTTTTTCCACCGAATTTCCGGTTTGTCTTGCCTTGCCTTTTAGCCCCAGGGCGGAAGAAAGGTGATCGACCAAATCATCGTATTCACTTTGGGTTTGACTTAGACGGGCAAAATCACTGGTTTCTTCTGCCCAACTAATCTCTTCCCGAAGCTCTAAAATCCTTTGCTGGTAAGCCTTCCTGGCTTTATCATCAATAACTTCAAGACCAGTAGAGGAGAGTATGGTTTCCATGAGTTCTGAACAGTGAAATTGCTTGCGTGGATCTGCAAGCAACTTCTGTAAATCATAATATCCTTTGGCTTCCGGCAGCATTACAGACTGGCCCTGGTATACAAACCGCCAGAATTCCCCTTCCCGGAGAAATTTACTGCCTGTATCGCTGGTGTTCAGTGATTTTTCCTTTGAATTTCGCACACCAGGGCGGTCAAACGGTCTTTCACGCATGTATTCCCAGAAGGGTTCCATTTTGGTCTTTTGCCGGAAAGGATTCACTTTAATCATCCAGGTCACAGGATCTTGGGGCTGAAAATCTTGGCCTTTATTGATCACGTTCCGGTATGCATCCAGGTATTTTTTCCAATGCAGATCCATGTTGGAATAATCTCCCAGATGAAAATAGATGGCGGCAAAATACGCGTTTATATCAACCCATTTCGATCGAAGGGACTCGACAATCAGAGAGCGGGCTTTCTCGTACTCTCCCAACTCCAGAAATATGATCGAGCCAACGGGATACACCCTTTCTTTTCCCAATGGGTTGATTGTCAATGTCTTTTCGTAAATGCTTAAGGCTTCTTCCGTAAATCCCAGATAAAGAAAACAGGCAATAATCTGAATCAGACTATCGGGGTCGTTGGAATTCAGACTGAGCGATTTACGAAGGTAATATTCAGCACTTTCAAAGTCACCCTCATAAAGGCATATCCTGCCCAGCACATAAGCTGCCACATAGTTTTGCTCATCCAACCTGATTGCTTCCCGCGCCCATTCCCGGGCTCCATTCTGACTGATTTCCCATCGGTCCCACAACTGGCAACTCCACTCATTGAAGTAGGTCATCGACATTCCTGAATACGCCAGGGAATATTCGGGATCAATCTCCATGGCCTGCTGAAAATATTGTCTGGCTTTAACATCATGCTCCAACGATCCATTTTTAAGTTCATCGATACCGTACAACCAGCACTCATAGGCTTTAAGGTCCGTTCTCTTCCGATGTTTAATTTGATGAAGAAGATCGAGATTAAGTTGTTCCTGGAGTGCAGCGACCACCTCCCTTAGTAGCAGATCCTGCATATCCAGCAGCTTGTCTAACTCCCCTTCAAATCTTTTAGCCCATATCAACCGCTGATTCTGATTGCCAAACAGCTGGGCATTGACCCGGATGTGACCGTGATCATTCCTGAAAGACCCCTGAATATAGTAGTCGCAATCAAAAGACGGAAAATCGACGATACCCTCGTTTTGTGGCAACAGAAACCGCTGCACCGATTGATAAGCAATGATCTGAAACTGTCTGAACGCGGAAAGTTCCGTAATCAGATCGATGCAAAAAGCTTTGCAGAAAATATTAAACTCTTCCCTGACATTAAGATTCTCAAAGGGAAATACTGCAATGGTTATGGCTGACTGATCAATATCTGTTTTCATAAAAAATGCCCTGAAATCTATAACGCAGGCATGAACCAATGTATGAAAATCCTCTTAACAAGCACTAGAGCAAAGATAAGGATTGAACCGGAAATCCAGCATGTCGCTAAGGATGCTGGGGAAATACCAACTCGCGCTAATATTTGTCAGATCATGTTTCTTAGTAAAGAGATCCTTTTCTTTCTCGTCGCTTATTCACACATTGGCAAACTACCCATCATCAGCCAGGTGTCTATCGATGCCGGCAGACTAAGATGGAGGCCGCGGAAAAGCAATAACAGAGCAAACAAGATCATAAAAGCTGGCGTGGCTTTACGAATGACATTACGCAATCTAAAACTAATCATTCCCTTTGAAAGGGCAATAACCAGCATCATTGGTAAGGTCCCCAGTCCAAATAACGCCATATAGAATGCCCCGGATAACATATGAGTTTGGGTCAAGGCCCCCGCCAGTGCCATATATACTAAGCCACAGGGCAACAATCCATTGAGCAATCCGATCGAGAAAAATGCTTTCCGTGTCTGATGCTTTAACAACTGTCCCAGTTTCAACTGGACCTTTGCATAAAATGCCTGGTAGAAAGCCCATCGGTGAAGAAACCGGCTGGCACCCCAGGAATAAAAAGCACCAATCAGAAACAGAACCCCAAGAACAAGCGATATATTTTTTTGAAATCCAGCCAATGCCAGTCCCTGACCCAAAAGACCGGGTAGTAATCCGATAAAGGCATAAGTAGAAATTCTGCCCCCATTGTAAAGCAGGGAGTTTCGGGCCACCACCCCGGGATTATCATCCTGAAAAGGGAGCGCCAGGGCAATCGGACCACACATCCCCACGCAGTGGAGACTGCCAAATAATCCGATCGTAAATGCGGTCCACCATTCCATTATTATAGAATCAGAGGTTCTTCTTTATAATAACTTTTTCCATCAGTTTCCCAATTGACCAGAATTTTCCAGTATCCCCGCGGCATCTGATCGACAGGGATCTCCATCCGGTTCTGATCATCCAGGGCTATCGTCATCGACTTATCCCATCCATTGTTGGATGGCCGGTAAAATTTCACTACCCCGGTAATTTTTTGCTCTCCCTCAGGAAACCTGATTTGCACATTTCCGGCATTTGGTGTATAATGAATATTTAACGCTCCGGGTGTCAACCCGTTTTGACGACTTTTTCGAAACTCTTCATAATTCAGATCCTGATCGTAATAATTTTCCTGCACCATGTTAATGTTGATCTGGGAGGCTTTAACCACCATCGAAACCATAACAATCACAAAAAGACTGTAAAATATCGCTATACCGCTTCCCCAATTCAATTTCATAAGTTGCATTTTTTAATCTCCATAAAATTCATAACTCAACTCATAACATCTAACTCATAACTCATAACTCATAACTCATAACTCATAACTTCTGACTCACTTAACCGGGCCCAGAAAATTTGTCGATGCATCATCGATTTTTATGCCATTCGAATATACCTCAATTTTCAACCGGGTTTTCCTGTCTTCCAGTTTATCGGTCTCCATCTCAATAAAAAAAGCGCCTTCCGATATGGCCTGTTTCGGAGTGGAAGGAACCTGACCTACTACTTTAATCTGACCATCAGGATGCACAAGGCGGAATTCAATGCCCTCGATGTCTTTATTCGTTTTATTAATGATCTGGTAATTATATAAATTACTGATATGGTCAGCGTCCACTTGCTGGAATAACATACCAGGTGTCCTTAAAATGACAGCTTCCACCTCAGAGCGGGTGGCAAATAAAAAGGACTGTAATGCAATTAAGGCAACCAGCACGGCTATATAAGCTTTGACTCTACCAGTAAGAAGCTTTTTCCGCCCCTGCTCAATGCCCGCATATGAATCATAGCGAATAAGTCCACGTTCCCTGCCGACCTTATCCATGATATCATCACAAGCATCCATGCAGGCGGTGCAATTAACACACTCCAATTGCGTTCCATGCCGGATATCAATTGCAGTGGGGCACACCCGGACACAAGCACCACAGTCGATGCAGTCACCCAATTTTTTCTCTTCGGCGGGATGGGTAGTTTTTTGAATTTTGCCCCGCGGTTCGCCCCTTATCCAGTCATAGGCAACTACAATAGAATTTTTATCCAGCATCACGCCCTGCAACCGGCCATATGGACATACCGCAATACACACCTGCTCACGCATATGTGCAAAAACAAAATAAAATATCAATGAGAATATAACCAATGAAATGAATCCCCCTAAATGCATGGAAACCGGTTCACTGATGATCTTAAACAGGTCGTCGATACCAATTATGTAGGCAAGGAAAGTATTGGCAATTAAAATGGCAATAGAAAAAAATATAAAATGCTTGCTAAATTTCTTGAAGGTTTTATTCGCGGTCCAGTTAGCTTCATTTAATTTACGTTGCTGAGAAGCATCTCCTTCGATCCAATATTCAATTTTCCGAAAAACCATTTCCATAAAAATAGTCTGTGGGCATACCCATCCACAAAACAAACGACCAAAGACCACGGTAAAAAGTACCACAAAAACCATCAGGGTAATCATAGCCAGGGCAAAGAGATGCATATCCTGCGGAGTGAATACAATGCTGAAAAGAATGAACTTCCGCTCTACGACATTAAATAGCAGCAGTGGATCACCGTTAACTTTAATAAAGGGTATTCCAAATAACAATGCCAATAAAAAAATACTTACATACGTACGGGCATTATAAAATCTACCCTGAGGCTTCTTTGGATAAACCCAGATCCGCTTTCCCGTTTTTTCATCAACGGTTCCAATGTGGTCTCTATAGGTTTCTGTATCTTGTATCATAATTTGATTGCGTGTGATGCTTTCTCACACATTATACCGATAAGTACAGTTTTCTTATTCAGCTGCAGGATCATATTTAGTACCTTCCGGTGCTTTGGGGTTGGGTGGATCGGTTCCCACAAGTGTGAGTATGTAACTCGCAACTTTTTGCATATCTACCGGTCGTAACTGGCTACTCCATGCTATCATTCCTTTCTCCTGCACACCGTATTTAATAGTTCTGAAAATATCTTTTATTCCTCCACCATGGATCCAATATTCATCCGTAAGATTTGGACCAACGAGACCAGCCCCACTTTCAAGATGACAAACTACACAGTTCAGCTGGAAGATGAATTTGC
>JBGTCB010000514.1:0-3549 GCA_041748995.1 Saprospiraceae bacterium
GGGTCGATCTGCGCTTTGGTAAAGGTGCAGATGATCACATTTATTTCTTGACCAAAGCCGATGGTAAAATCTACAAATTGGGTGTAGCTGCCCTTTAGGAAGAGTGTTTAACTGTGGAATTGTTTAATCGTTTAACTGTAACCCCCCCGGACTTATAATTGAACATCAACGCTCCCAGAAATAAAGCAACGAGTTTACCTTAGAAAAGCATTTAAAGCTCCCAGCCATCAGGCGAAGCGACTTACCCAACTGATTTCGAGGACCATTCTTTGGTAGTCCATCATTATTTTTTTGATGGCACAAAAATTTATGCACGCTAAAGTCAGATTCATCAGCCTCCTAGGAGGCTGATGAAATACTCATGTTGATGCTGCAGCCGTAAATCGTCGCTTTCTGACGCGGCGAGACGAAGGAAGCTTATTGTAGATCTCCGGCGTCAAAAATTGATGCCAATTCCGGCACCTTTGTTGCGCTATACTGCGTTAGAAAGCCTCGTCAGAGCTATGGCTATGCCTACGTTTTCTGCCTTGTCTAGCGCAAAAATATGCTCGCAATTGTTCATCATTTCTAACCCCGGAGATCTACCGGGTCGTAACTGACTGAGGATCAACAACGTCAGAAAGCGACGAGAACGGCTGAGTTCTTTTTATAGAA
Organism: Saprospiraceae bacterium; assembly: GCA_041748995.1. Lineage (GTDB taxonomy): Bacteria > Bacteroidota > Bacteroidia > Chitinophagales > Saprospiraceae > JABDMH01. The sequence goes on from JBGTCB010000514.1 coordinate 655, forward strand.
AAAGTGATTGGACAAATATCAGCGCAAATTGGGTATTTCATCAGCCTCCTAAAACTCCATTCTGTAATTCAGCACCGGGAACAAACCGGTATGGGTATCATAATCAATATCATCGGTAAACCGGTTGTAGTAATCTTGCAGACGATTGAGATGATTTGTTACATTCTGAACATCCAACATCAGGGCATGGGTGATTTTTGACCGGATGATTTTATAACTGATACCCAGATCCAGACGATAATATTGACCTACGGAGGTTTCCAGAAACCGGGAATCATCTCTTACCGTATACCCCTGATCACGGGAAGCCTGCAGATCAATCGGAGTGACCCGGTTACCTCCATTTAATACCATTTTTCCGTTAAATCCTAATAACCGGTTCCGATTTTTTCCGGACACAAATTCTTTACCTGCGAGAAAATTCACCTGATATTGGCTATTAAAACGGGTATTATACCAGGTTCCTGACCAGGTTCGGAATTTTGAATCAAAAAGACTTCCGGTTAATAACAGGTAATATGACTGACTAAAATTTTTCTCCAGAGTTACATCTATTCCATAATTTTTTCCCAGTCCTTCGGTGCTGGCTTCGTAGCCTCGGATTATGTCCCAGACATCCAGGGTATTTAATATGGATTGCAAGCTGCCGGCCTGTGATTCAACGGTCACATCATATAAATGCTGATAGTAGATTTCCGTTTTTATTCGAAAATCTGAAGTTACCCGGTAATCATAACCGAGTACCAGGTGAATAGACTTCATATAGTCCAGATAACGATTGGGCTGTGTCCGATTGGCATCCGGCGATGTTGTTTCCGTAAAATAGAAGACTGGATGTTCTGGTTTGGAATGCAAGCCCAGGGCCATATGAATCGAATGTTTCTCTGCCATTTGCCATTTGAGAGCAAGCCGGGGTTCGAAACTACCTGCTTTTGTTAAAGCAAAATAATTGGCATGAATACCGGCTGTACCGGTGAGTGTTTCACTAAACCGGTGACGCCATTGGATAAATCCCTGCAATTGTACAGCTGATCCGGTGTCCTGAAGATAAGTCACATAGTTTTCTCCATCATTTTCATAGTCCCGGGCATAAAAATCAAATTGATGATAACTGGCAATTGCCCCGGCTTTATAGCTGTTTTTAGCATTCAGCTTGTGATTGTAAGTGCTGCTAAAACGGTAAATCTGATTATTAAATTTATTTTCAAATTCCTTAATATACCGGTAATTATCTGTTTTATCAAAATGATAATCATCGTTTATATTTTGATCGGTTGAAGCTGCAATAACCGTATGGATATACCGGTGATCATCTAATAGCAATTTATGTGAAAGTCCCAGGGTGCCGGTAGTTTGTCGTTCGTTAAATCCGGAATTATCATCCGACTCTTCCCATTTCGTTGAGTCGGGAATCGCTTCAAAATAAGCGCGGTTCTTACCAGCAAGACCAAATAAATTAAATGATCCAATAGATGATTTTGGCAAGGTAATATTGAAAGATAAATCACTATACTCCGGCAAAACATCACCGACCGGATTCAGCCCGATTTTTTGTAATATGCCTAAGGTGGAATAACGAAAATTAATTAGATAACTGGCATCCCCTGGTTTGCCCAGAGGACCTTCCGCTGCAACTTCCGTACCCAGGATTCCCAGCATAACGGCGTGTTCTCTTTTTTGATTATTTCCCTTTCTCAAATTGAGATCAAAAGCTCCGGCAGTGGCATTTCCAAATTCAGCCGGGAAAGCACCTGTATAAAAATCAGATGAAGAAATGAGGCTACTGCTTAACATACTGATGCCTCCACCGGTATTACCCAGACCGCCAAAATGGTTGGGATTGGGTATTTCAATACCTTCCAGTCGCCATAAGACACCACGGGGTGAGTTTCCTCTCACTATAATTTCATTAAATAAATCAGATGTCCCACCGGTCGTAGAGACTCCGGCAAAATTCATCGCCATGCGGGCCGGATCGAAGAGGCTGGAAGCATACCGGCCGGTTTCTTCTACCGAAAAGGAACGTGCACTTGCAATGGCCATTTCATTAATTGGAGCAGATTTTTCGCTATTGGCTTTTACAACAATTTCACTCATATCCACCAACGATTCTGTCATCGCAATCTCCAATACTAGCTCTTTTCCGGTGGTAAGTAATACATTGTGAATAATCACCGGTTCATAGCCCAGGTAGGATACAATGATGGATTGCCGGCCGGTCGGGACATTTTCTATAATGAAAAGACCATCTATATCGGTGCTGGTACCTAATTCGGTATTCTGAACTACCACATTAGCTCCGGTTAATGGCATTAGCGTTTCTTGTTCAAAAACGGTTCCCCGGAAGGTCTGTACATGATTCTGGGCAATACTTAGATAGGGCATGCATAAGCATGTTAAAAACAGGGCAAAAGTTCTCATAGTTTATTTAGAATGGTTACATAGTTTATTAATCGGAATGAATCCTTTTTTCATAAACTAGGATGTATAGGATCGATGATGACCCCTATTGACCATGCTTTTTAATCGATATTTTTTTGGTGAAAGGAAGGCTGATAACTTACACATTATTTTTAAAGAAGATCATTTGTGTCCGGATAATGATGGGCTGCAAAGAATTGCTCCCAAAATCAGGCTGGTTGAAGATGATGACAACTGGTTCGGACCTGAATAAAAAAGCCTGCCATGGATGGCAGGCTTTCAAAACCTTATTTATAGTGGACATAAATGTCCTCCCTAATTCAATAATTGGTTTAGAATTTACCGTTCTGATTAACCCATTCTCCTTGTGGCGCGATCGTTTCAATGACATCCCAATGTTCGACAATTTTACCGTCTTCCAATCGGAACAAGTCATAAAAAGCAGTTGGTTCAGCCGGATTTCCAAAGACACCT
>JBGTCB010000515.1:0-3074 GCA_041748995.1 Saprospiraceae bacterium
ATTCATTCTAAATAAAAATTTAATAATAAAAAAATACCAGGCTTCCAATAACAAAACGTCATTCGAGCCCTACAAGAGAGTACTTAACAGGAAAATCGTGTTTTTACAAACTACAAAAGGGTGAGAATAAAATATGGGTTAAATAAACCCATTATCACAATTTGGAGTCTTATCCTCCTTGTTAATATATGAACAGATTAAAGGGAGATTAGTTCCCTGGGTGTTGAAATACCCAACTTGCAAAACTATACCCTAAAACCTATACTCCACACCGAAACTTACCCATCGCGCTAGTCCGACACGGATGCCTTGCGGCCGGCGATTTACTATATATCTTTCATTGGTGAGGTTTTTAACACTCAATGTAAAGGTTGTATTCCATCGGGCATTGTTGTAAAAGAGATTGCCATCAAAGGTGTGATAGGCAGGTATCAGACCATTTCGACCATCCGGAGAGGCTTCAATAGTGTTGAGTTCATCGGCAAATTGCTGACCTACATAGTTTGCTGTCAATCTCATGCCAAGTCCTGATATATTATGGACAGATAACGCACTATTTAACAGGAACTTGGGAGCATACGGAGTTGAATTACCAAGCAAACTGGTCCCCTCCTTAGATCGGTCACCCGTAAAATATGCATCCAGATTGGTCATATTGACATCCACCTCAATGTTGGTTTTATTCCAGCCGGCCATTTCAGAGAGGTTGAACTGGAAGGCACTCTCAATGCCCTTATGAATGGTCTGCCCTCCATTGACCAGGCCTGCACCTGTGCCTCCGCTTGATTCGGATACCGGGATGATCTGATTGCTGAAATCCATGTAAAATCCGGTCAGCTCAAACTTAATACCTTTAAAAGGCAGGGATCTCAATCCCAACTCAAAGTTGATGCTCTTCTCGGCATCAAGATCATACACTTCTCCGGCATTGGAGATCGCATCTTTAGTACGGGGTGGAGCAAATCCCTGATGTACACCTCCATATACCGAGAGTCGGTTGCCAGGTTTCCAGGTAAAGCCGGCACCCGGTATGAGCTGAGTCAGTTCATTATTCTTAATAAGAATCGTATCGCGGACCAGGTTTTGTTCACCGATTCGGAAGGTATTTCTGGCAATATCCCTTTCATAATCAAATCGCTCCACCCGGATTCCATAATGGATGTCAAAGTTATCGGAAATGTTTGTGAGATTCTGGAGGTACAGACTGACAGCATTTCCAGTACGGTCTTCATCTTCAACCAAATTGCCTGAATTTACATTGGATTTAGTACCATTAACTCGCTGTTCATGGGCTATTTCATATAGATACCGTGCTCCCGCTTTCAACTGGTGATCAAGGTTCCATAGGTTATAATTGGCTTCCAGGCGGGATTCCAGACCAGCGACTTCAAACTGCCGGTCACGATTGCCGGTGGAGTTGCGCATAAAAACGGCTCCGCCTGGTATCGATTCATCTCCCCAGGTTACTCCTGACCAGTTGCCGGGTTTGTTATTGTTATTGGTATTGGAGGAAAAGTCCTGTCTTCGCCAGTTACGGGTAGTTGTGTATCCGAAGGCCATCGTTCTTAATTTTAACTGACCATTAAACCGGACATCATGATTAACACTTAAGCTATACCGGCGCACATCCAATCTATCGTCAGGAGCCATATGGACAAAGTCCTGCCCACCCTGATGGTACATAGTTTGAGTAATTCCGATGTACGTGGAATTTGAAGTTTCGTTGTATACGCCTGCTTTAATAGAAACTACTGATTTTTCAGTGAGGTTTAATACTAATTTGGTATTCAGATCGGTAATATCAAAGGATGTCAGACCGAGTTTATCCGCTCTCTTTTTCAGGAGTGAAATATTAAAACCTGTCTTGTTGATTGTGTTGCCATAGTTCAATAAAGTATTTAAATAACCTCCCTCACTTGCCTGAATCCGGATTTTGCCCGATGATTCCAAAGGAGGACTGATGGTCAGATAATTGATTACCCCTCCAATGGTCTGGGGACCAAACAAAATTTGACCACTTCCCTTGAGTATTTCGATGCCTGACATCCGGTCAATGGGTGGAGTATAGTACATCTCTGGTTCTCCATACGGTGCCAGTGCGACCGGGATGCCATCTTCCAGTATCAGCAGAGACCGGCTTCTGTCAGGATCAAGCCCCCTGATACCGATGTTGGCACGCATACCCACCCCTTCTTCATCAGGAACATGTATGCCCGGACTGCGGCGAAGAACTTCATTGCCCGAAAGGGGATGGATCATGCTGAGTTCCTTCGCATTCAAATGGGTTGCTGAACCTGGTGTCTGGGAAAACAAGCGGTCACTTTTCCCAATGATCAAAATTTCCGGAATGATAATCTCCTCTTCCTCGAAGGTGATTTTGATATCAACGGCAACTGCTTCCCGGATTTCCACTTCATGAGTGACCGTCTTAAATCCTATGGCGGTGATTTCAAGCTCATAACTGCCCGGGCTCAGATTAAACAACTCAAAGTATCCATTGAGGTCGGTCACTGTAGAAATCAGAGAGCCCGATACCATGACATGAGCTCCAATAACCGGTTGGGAATCATTTGATAACACGAAACCTCTGGCTACCGGTTGGGGCTGATCGGGTAATCCGACGACTGTGAAGATCAAACCAGGAAAAACCATCAGATAGCAGATTGATAGTATATAAATTGCAGGACGATGTCTCATTGTATTTGAATTGGATTGAATTGAATTGGCCTTTGTTAATTCAACCTCAAAAATACCGGTATGGAATCGGGTGGACAATCGCTATGATTGAGAATCGAACCAGTCAATTTTAGGAGGTGGCAGTACCCAATGTTAGGTATTCAAATTCCAAATTAAAGTGATTGGAAAACCCGGATTCATTCCTTAATCTTGCAGTGGCATGATTATACCACAGGAAGACAATCTTTTGACCAATGAAGCAGGACACACCTGTGCTTCCTTTCCACTGCAGGAAGAATCCGGATGGTCTTGCAAAGGCTCTAAAGCGAAATGCTGTAAGAAATATAAAAAGGGGGATCAATGCCGAAAATGCCCCAAACTGGCAGTGTTTGATGAGC
>JBGTCB010000516.1:0-2977 GCA_041748995.1 Saprospiraceae bacterium
TAGACACCACGAAGTAATGGCCTGGTCAGGCAAGTGGGACCCCCTCCTCCCTTTAGGCAGATTTCAATCCCAGGAAAAGTCATGACCTCACATCCGGCCTTTTCCAAACCAGCTTTGGTTAATTAATCATAAGATGGAAAACATCACGATAATGAGGTAAATCGATTTTTATTACTTCGATATCAAAGGGAGCTAATAATTCCTCCAGTTGCCTGAGCCCCTCTTCATTTGTACGGTACGAATGACCTGCCAGTAAAGTGCGGGAATCGAGCCAGGCTGTATCTCCACCCTCCAGCGAACCTGATCCGTCTATCCGTCCAAGAATGGGAATCTCCAGCTCTAAGGCCAAACTTTCAACCGCTCCCGGTTCACCCCGACGGGCATCTTTACCCATTTTACATACTATCAAACCATGGTCACTGACAATAGCTGCGTCGCGACAATAGATCGAATCGATCGTCTGTCTGTCATCAACCGAAAGGTAATGCACCGTCACCTCACAGCTCTTAACCAGCGATTCAAATTGTTGATATTCATCCACTGCGGCAGAGAAATCTGTCTCGGACATATAATTCAGGCGCTTCCATTCAGAAGAGATTTTCTTATTCGAAATAAAAGCTGCGGCAGGTGATTTCAGGATGACCGATTTGAGATCACCATACTCGGATTGAAACGTCAAGTCTGACATCCGTCAAAAATAATAAAGAACCGTAGCAAATTACCTCTTCAGCTCGTCAGTTAAAACATAACCGTCGAAGCCTAAAATAATAAGATACAATAAGCCACATCGTGAGCTTCCGAAGTTTCTGAAAGCCCCTCCATGATCTAATACCTCCTACTTCGCAAGTGATGCTATCCGATTTCTTCGAATACGAGATCCGGAAGTATGTCCGGTTGATAAAAGTGGGTTTTACTGGAGATGTCACTTAATAGCCGGAAGCTGTAATGAGAAAGTAATAATCTTTTAAATTCAAATTTAAATTGGGGAAATTCTTTGATAAGGGATCGAAAATCAACCGACTTAGCTTTGCTCATAAAATGGCTCAGAACGCCCTGGAAGCAATGGTAATAGTCTTGTGAAATTTATCACCGGAACCGAAAATACTGTCAAACTGCAAAATGCCTTCACATACTTTTTCTGCTGCTTTCCTGGGACCCAGATTGTGAATATAAATATATGCCAATCGGAGATGCGCTTCATGATCAAACCAGGAAGGATTTAGCCGACATTGTTCAAAATCCTCTACAAACTGCTTATCTGTTAAAGTGTAATGAAGATTCATAAATTTTGTTCTGACCGAAATTCAATGTCAAATAAAAAAAATCTCGAATTTCTACCGGATCAGTTGACCACTAATTTCCAAAAGTCGCAGTTCAGAAACCCGGATAATATGCTGTGCATCAACCAAACGATTGAGAGCCGTATCATAAGAACGCTGTGCTTCATTCAGCTCCAGAATCGTGGAACCTCCCAATCTGAATTTTTCCAGTGAAATTGCAAGGTTCTCTTCTGCCAATTTTCTGTTTTCCTCCTCAAAATCTAGCAACTGTTTATTTGATAAGTATTGATTAAAAGCCTCGGTTAAATCCGATTCTATCCGGGTCAGCAAAAGCTCTTCCTGCTTTTGCAGACTGTGTGAATTTACCTGGGCGATGGCTATCTGATTCTGTAAATGTTTACCATTAAAAATATTCCATCGGGCATTAAATCCTACATTTAATGACGCATTCTGATTTGACAAAAGAAAACCGGCGTTGGTATTTAAATAGAAAAAACCCAGGGTTGAACTGAAGCTTACCTGGGGTTTTCGACCCGCAGCAATCTCTTTTTGAAACACCAGGCTGATATCATGGAATTTCCTTAACATGACTAAATCCTGGTTTTTCTCATTGGCTGATTGCAATAGACCAACCAATGAGTACTCTTCATTGAAAACCACTTCATCCTGGACATCAAAATCAATATCCAGCCTTCGATTTAATGAGCTGTTCAATCTGATCTTAGCATTCTCAAAGTCGTTCATGGTAGCAGTCCGCTCACTTAATTGTGCATTGAGATCGGTTTTTGATTGTAAAAAATCAATTTTAGATCCTCGGCCAACTGTCCAGCGTTCTTCGGTAATGTTTGAACGATCTTCATAGTATCGAATCACGGTATTCAGGAAAGTCACTCTAGCCTTAAGTTGCATCACTTCATAATAAGATTGGATAACAAGACTCACCAAATTTTGAATAGCGATCTGTGTCTCAATATCACTGACCTGGCTCAATTCTCTCAACCGGTCAAACACAGCCTCCATCCTTCCGCCATCAAAAATTACCATATCAAGATCAACACTGATATTGGGTGTCAGACTCCGCCCAAATCGGTCTACGACCGTGCCATTCAGAAAATTTTGTACAACACGATTCGCTGTTCCTCCGGCATTGGCATTCAAATTTATCTGTGGACCAAAACCGGCATTTGACCGGTAAACCTGCATTTTTGCTGCCTGCTGCTCAATACGGGCCACCTCTATTCCCAGATTTTCCGACAAACCTATACTGATTGCTTCTCCCAGCGTAAGCAATTCCTGCGCTCCCAAAAATCCAGGCAGGGAAATAAAAAATATCGTTATCAGATTTATTCGCATTCTAACCAGGTATGTCTAAAAAATCAGGCTAAGTTCTCGGAAAGAGCTTCTATTCGATGACGACGCTCATAATTTTTTGCCCTTGATAAATAGGTGTACATGGCTGGTATAACATACAGGGTGAGGACAAGGGAAAATAATAAACCACCCATGACCACAATTCCCATAGACATTCTGCTTGCACCGGCAGAACCCAAAGCCAATGCAATTGGAGTGGCTCCCAGCACTGTTGCCAAAGTTGTCATAATGATCGGACGCATCCGTAAAGTGGCCGCTTCTAAGGATGCCTCCCTGACCGTCATTCCCTTTTCACGTAGCTTGTTCGCAAATTCAACAATTAAAAT
>JBGTCB010000517.1:0-3441 GCA_041748995.1 Saprospiraceae bacterium
GAATTTTATAATTTGTCGAATCGTCAAATTTAGAGAACTTGCAACCAGTAAGAGGCAGTCAAAGAATCAAATAAATCGTTTTGTTTACCCCGGACGAATTGAGGAAAAAATTCATATCATTTATAATTTAAAAACTGAAAAAGGCATGGAAAAAAGACTGCTAGATAAAATCGAAGAATATGTTGATGATTGGCATTGGGATGAAGAATCGAAAAAATATGCCTTTGAAATGGGGGAATTTCTATTCTCATTTATGAATTACCTCGGAGACCAAAATTTAAGCGAGAAAACAAAAAAAAACCATCGGAACAATATATATCTGATTGGCATGTTCGAATCCGGTTATGGATACAATGAGGAATTTTATCCTAAAAATTTAGAAGATGGACCAAGTTATCTTTATGAGTTTGAGAGAAAAATCAGCGATTCAAAATATGCAATCCAAGCATACATATCGACATGGAGGATATTGGATAAGTACATAAAATCAGGTGAATACAAAAAATATTTCTTAGAAGTAAAAGAACAAATTAAAAAAGAATAGCCCGGTGGTTAATAATGGATACTCACACATGCCGTCGATCCCGACCCAGGGCAAATTCACTCCAAGCCCACACACCAGTGAATTTGCTGGCACGATTGTATAGCCCGTCGTAGCATCGCAGTAAGGTTCTTTCTAAAAATGCTTTGATCGTGCCGGTCTTGAATCGTTAAAAAATATTTTCCTGACTACTATACTGTAACATTCATACTAAAGTGTACATTTGGTAAGTTAAACACCAGGTGTTATGAACACCTCTCCCAAATATTTCCTGTTCACGCTTATTTTTTGTTGGTTGAATCTTACTCTCACCGGTCAGGTACCCAACGCTGTTTGTGAAAGAGCGATCGAACTCAGCTGCGGAAGCGAAGTGGAAGGCACATTTTTGAATGCTACTGAAGAGAATGAGGTTATCCAATGTGGTGGGTACTATTCAAATTATGAAGGAGTCTGGTATAGATTTTCGGGAACTGGTGATTTGATTGAAATGAGAGTCAATCACCCCTTTTTGTCCTTTGCAGTGGATGCCTTTGTGGGTACCTGTGACGGCTTGGAATGTGTCCCGATGCTAAATACCTATGAGTCTGATCAGCCTATTACAGTACTGACCGAAGAGGGTTTGGATTATTACTTTCATTTTAAATTTAGTTTGGGTAATTCGGAACCTACCTTTAACCTCCGACTCATCTGCCACTCCGGTGAGGGGAACTATACCTGTTCCACCGCAAAACCATTGCAACTGAATGAAAGCCAAACAGGAAATCCTGGTATAGCAACACCCTATTCCAATGGTTGCTTTTTTGCTAATGTACAAGGTCATTGGTATTCTTTCACAGGTAGAGGAAATTATATGCTAATAAACATGGAGCATGTCAAAATTATGGGTCTCTTTAAAGGGAGTTGTGTAGGCCTCGAATGTGTCTTTAACCAGAATATCCCAGATACTTACCGATATGCATTCTTGCCTGAATTGGGGGCAGAGTATTTCTTATTGGTTGGGCAATGGCATAATTATCATATCCAGGATTACCGGATCACCGTTTCCGAAGTGGTAAGACCACCCAACACGGAATGCAGTAGCGCATTAACGCTAGATTGCTACTCCGAATTTAATCTTGAAGTATTAGGAAATGAGTTTACTCAATGGTTCCAAATAAATGGAGAAGGAAGCGCAATAAAATTGAAAGTTAATGGAATCCTAAGTTCTCTAAGTGTCAATTTATTTGAAGAAAATTGCTCCAATGCAGAGCCTTTGTTTCATAGATATCTCAATAATAATGGAGGTGGAATCGATAGCATTATTTTTTTTGCCGAAAGCAATAAAATATACTATATCCAATTCGGATCTTTTGAAAATGAAAGCGTGAATTTAAGCGTAAGTTGTTTTCAACCACCTTTAAATGACGTATGTGCCGGTGCTCTTCCTATTTCATGTGGCATTACTTATTCAGCACATATCGGGAATGATGTAACTTTTGATGGAATTCCATGTGGGGCGGAAGCATTGGGAGTCTGGTATAAATTTGAGGGCGACAACAAGATTCACTCTTTTAGGATTACAGAAACAGCACTACCTTTTGTTTTTGCAACTGCCTATTTTTTTTCCGGTAATTGTGGTGATCTTGTTTGTCTAAATGGACTATCTGCACCCTATGGACCTAACTCCTATGAATTCTTTGCTAAGTCAGGCAGTGTGTACTATATACTGATTGCGCTAAATACCCCAAGGCCTTCCAATCAAATCAGTAAAATTAGTTTTCGCATGGATTGTCTGAATCCTGCGTTTAATGATGGTTGCATACGGGCCCATTCAACGTTCCTGGGTGGGGTTTACAGTGGAGACCTGCGTTTGGCTTCACCGGATAAAGCAACTGATTGCCGGGAGGAGACATCGGGCCTTTGGTATAAGATTGTAGGAGATGGGTCCATTATTCAAATTAACAATTTCGGATTACGCTCATTCCGTTCAACTATTTATACCGGTTCCTGCAATAATCTCACTTGTGTCACTACACTTGATATTTCGGAAACGGGATTTGGAAGATTTAAATCAGAGGTTGGTATATTGTATTTTATTTTCATTGATCAGGCCACCGGACCGGTTAGTTTCTTTCTTTCCGGATACAAGGCTGCCCGGAATGATGAATGCGAAAGGGCCCAGGGGCTTATCTGCGGTACAACCTACGAAGGAAATTTTGAAAATGCCACTTACAACCATACTACGGATCAATACTGTGCATATTATCAAGTCCCTACACTTTGGTACAAGTTTAAAGGTGAAGGGAAATATATTCAAATGCAATCGGCTGAGGGAACTGGAGAAATTCCTTTCAGTATTTCCGTAAATGGATGTCCGGAAGAACCATCGCAATGTCTGGTTAGGGGTGCATTCACTAACGCTCATCCTGGGGTATTTTATGGCGAACCAAATACCGAGTATTATGTGTCTCTTTTCATGATTTCGCCAACCGCTGGCAGCAGTGGTTTTCAGTTCAGTTTTAGCTGTTATGAACCGGCATCCAACGATGAATGTGAAAATGCCATCCTCATCGATTGCGGAACCCGAATCGTTGGGGATGGGATTTATGCAAATCAAGGTAATTACGACTGCTATCCTCAAAGAGAAGGCATCTGGTACAAGATAATAGGAACCGGTCAGGTTATTACGGCTGAGACTTCTTCAGCAGCATTGGGTGTATCTTCAGGCGATTGTCAGAACCTGGATTGCCGGATCGGCCAAAATCAATCTTTTACATCTGTCCGATTTCATTCCGATCCTGGTGAGACCTATTATATTACAGTTTATCAGGACATCCTTTCTCCCTTTACTTTGGCGGTCGATTGTGAGGATCCGGTGAGTAATGATCATTTTTCATCCCCGAAAAAATTGGCATGTTCCG